>NZ_DOED01000006.1:55340-216577 GCF_003524185.1 Culturomica sp. | reverse complement strand
GGAGAAGTATTACGGTTTGAGTCTGTATGCTTATTGCGGGAATAATCCCATAAGATATATTGACCCTGACGGTAGAATAGCGGTTGATTTTGATACAGATTTATATAATACAGCCGGTAAAAAGATTGGAACTGACGGAGTTGATAATGGTGTTAAAATAGTTGTTACTGATAAAATAGAAGCAAGGCAAATTTTAAAAATCAAAGGGAATGTTGATTTGAATAATGTTAAGTCTGGAGTAACTTTACCAAGTGATGTTACTTTAAAAGAAAGCCTAAATGTTTTAGACAGAACTATTGCCAATGGTGGGTTAATGGAAGAGTCTTCAATTGTTATGAAAGACGGAACAGTTATTCAGGGGCAAACAGGCTCTATGCCTACTGTTGTTAATGGAGTTCAAACAGCTACCACAAGTTTACCAAACTTACCAGCAGGAACAACACCTGCAGACGCAGAAGCTACAATCCATTCTCACCCTACAACAGTACAACAAGTAGGTAACCAAATATTTCCGCAATCGGCAAGTATTCCTTCAGCAACAGACAGAGGAACTTTCAGTCAATATAATACAAATATTATGGTCGGACCTTTGGGAACTGTAAAGACTGCTACTATAAACTCTAATGGGATTTTAAATTTTCCCAATAGACCCAATGGGGCGGTTATTTATAATAGGAATACAACGCTACAAGTAGAATTTACGAGAAAAGCTATTCAAAACATAATAAAAAATGAAAATTATGAAAAAGTGTGTGTATTGGATTTTATTCCTATTTATATGTCAAATTTCTATGGCTCAAGAAAATAGAAAAAATTTTGATTTTATAGTCTGTGTTGATGGAGAAATTGCAACCTCATTAACTAAACCTGTAATTATAGTTAAGCAAGGTATGAATGTTTTGAAAAGAATAGATATAAACTACTACGCAGGTAATTTATCATTGAGTTCCGAAGATTATAATCTGATTCTTTCAGAGCAAGAAATTACCTTGTTTCTTCAATTTGATTATTATCAATATTCATCTAAAGGGAAACAGGAAATTTATAATTATGAAATCGAAATAGGAAAGAATTGGTTTGAACAGATATTTGTTATTCTTAAAATTTACAATTTAGACAAAAAGAAGTATAAGAAAAGATTAGCCCCATTATCAAAAGACAAAAAATATACTTTTGATTTAGAAACTTCTGAAGGACAAATGATAAGAGTTAGAAAAAGATAAATTGTTTCCCTTTTGTTTTATGATATTGTTTGGCTGTTGAAGTTCTTTATTCTCTTCGTAAAGAAAGATTGAATGATAAGGAATAAGACTGTTTTACTACTTTCCCGGCAGAATTTCTGCCGGGATTTTTTATCTATTTATTTTTCCTATTCCTTAGAATAAATTTGAATTTTGAATACAGTCTTCTAAATTTGTTACATAATGTCAGGGAAGGTGGTACGATTATAGCTGGTTATGAATACGGTTACGAAGGGGATAAGTTAAAGGTATCGGGCAGGGGCAGCAACGGTTATGCTTATGTGGAAAGTTTAGTGTATTGGCTTAGGGGAAGTTTTTTTGTTTTTGAAAGCGGGCTTTTTGGAGAGGGCGTGGTGAGTGGGATCGGTAAAAGAGCAGAACGATTACTATCCGTTTGGTATGCGTCAGGAGTGTGGTAATCAGGTGTCTTAAACATAAATAAGCCGACCGAAAATTTTATTTTTCAGTCGGCTTCATGTGCCTGAATATGTCTAACTTTATCTTATTTCCGGTGTGTGGCACTTCCGCCGGTAGAAGTTGCTGCGTTAGTAACGCGAGGATCTCCTTTGTATACCAGATTTGCTCCGGTAGTGAGTTTATATTCCAATTTGTCTGTTACATAAATATAGACGTCTCCGCTTGTTGTTGCTCCTACTTCTGCAAAACGGGCTGTCAGTTCTTCGGCCTTTATTTGGGCGGAAGTTGTTGCTTTGATTTCGAGCTTTTCCGTTTTCCCTTTGAGGGTTACGCTGCCTGATGTCGTTGCCTTCACATCTATAGCGACAGCGGTTAAATCAAGGTTGATATTGGCGGATGTAGTTGTGCTGATGTTGAGATCTGTGAATTCCCAGGGGGCTGTTCCTTCGATATTGGCGGATGTTGTCGCTTTTATTTCTTTCAATAAAGGTACAGTTACATATACGTCCATTTGGGTTGCTTTTTCGATATTGACATCCTGTACAATCCGGATTTCCAATGCATTGTCCTTGACAACGGTTTCCAGGTAAGGCTGGATATTGTCGTCGGTTTTTACGACTACAGCTTTGGCCTCCCCTTGGGTAAGAAAAACATGTATACCCCGGCTGGCTTTTATTTCGTTGAAAGAAGTGACATTCCGTTCTTCGATTTGTACGTTACCCGATCCTTTGATGGATTTCTGGGTTTTCCAGCCGTAGCAGCAGGCTGAAATCATAATTGTCAATAGTAAACAGAAAATAGTCTTCATAGTATAATGTTGTAAAATTTATTGTTTGATGTTATTTATTTGCGTTCGCTGACAGAAGCGGCTGTTGAAACTTCGGCTTTCAGAACACGGGGAGAACCTTTGAAAGTAAGCTTGGAAGCTCCGTTTGCCTCGTATTCAATTTCTTCGGTTACGGTTATTTCAGCATTGGCTGCCCCGGCAACCTCTATGTCGGCTTTACGTACATTCAGATTTTCTGCATTCAGTTTGGCTGCTGCTGAAACTTCGGCTTTCAGAACTCCGGCACTTCCGCTTAAGTCTACTTTGGAGGCTCCGGCAAGCTCGAGTTTCAGTGAAGTCACGTCGATTCGGAGGGTTAATTTGGAAGCAGCAGAGATATCCAGTTCCATTTCCTGGCTTTTCCATAACGACTCGCTGCTGATGGAAGAGGCTCCGCTGGCTTCGATTTCACGAATAACCGGGATTGTGATGTCGATTTTCATCGGACATTTTGAATCGAATCCCCGGTTACCGGACATTTTGATATATAATTTTTTGTCTTTTACTTCCGTTACGATATAGGGGAGTATGTTGTCATCGGCTTCGATACTCACGCGCTGTGATTTGCCTTGTGTCAAAGTTACCTGGAAAGCAAGCCCGACATCAATGCTTTCGAAGGAGGCTATTTTACGGATTTCCGATTTGGGATTTCCGGAACCGACAATGTCTTGCCCCGATGCTGAAAAGGCGAATAATGCGCAAATCAGGAGTGTGAAAAAAGATAAAGTTTTCATGATATCTATTACTATTTATTAATTAAGACGTTGATAGGTAGTAAAATGTTACAGTAAAATTTGATTTTATTTAAATAAGGTATGTTTTATATCTTTTGTTCCGCTTTCCCGGATATCAATTTTCCGGGTAGTTTTTATTTTAATATCAGTCGTTCGTTGTCTCCGTACATTTCATAACCCGATGTAATTACTTTTTCTCCCGCTTCTACACCTTCAATTACCTGATAATACTGCGGGTTTTGTTTGCCGATCTTGATTGTGCGGCGGTAAGCTTCGCTGCCATCCGGCGAAAGTACGAATATCCATTGACCGCCGGTGCTTTGATAGAAGGCACCTCTCGGGATGAGTACCGATTCGTCGGCTTGTCCCAATTGCAGGTTGATGTGATAGGTTTGTCCGGTACGAACATTTTCAGGCATTTCTCCGACGAAACAAAGGTCTGTCTTGAATTGTCCGCCTTTTACATCCGGATATACTTTCAGCACTTTCATGTTGAAGTTTGTGCCCTGGCGTTCCAGAGAAGCTTCCAGGTCTTTACGTACACGGTCGATATAGTGCTCGTCGATTTGCGCTACGACTTTGTAGTTGTCGAGAACATTGATTTTCCCGATCTCCATGCCGCTGGATACACTTTGTCCGATTTCAACCGATAAGGTTCCCAATTGTCCGCTGATCGGTGCTTTTACATTCAGGTTATCGTTTCTTTCCCGTACCAGTTTCAGGTTTCTCCGCATGTTGTTCAAACTCTCCTGCATATTTTCGACCTGGATTTCGCGGTAGATGGAGTCCTGCTTTTGACGTTCAATCAGCATTTTGTTGTTTTCAACGGATGTTTCATAATCTTCTTTGGCTGTCAGGTAATCTTCTTTGGCGATCAGGTCCTCTTCATACAGTTTTTTATTCTGATCGTATTTACGTTTGTTACGGGTGACTGTCAATTCACTTTGCAGACGTTCCTGACGAATACTCAGTTTTTCTTTTTCCATGGAGAGCAATGTATTTCTCAATTCGTTTTCCTGATAGGCCAGGTCGGCTTCACTTTTCAGGATTTCCATCGACAGGTTGGGGTTTTCCAATTTAACGATAATGTCTCCCTTTTTTACCATAGCTCCTTCTTCCACGATTTTTTCAACAACCCGTCCTCCTTCCAGAGCACTCAACTGGAAAAACATGATCGGTTCCACATTTCCCATGATCCGGATATAATCATTAAATGTACCTTTCCGTACCTCTTCGATGGTGATTTTATCTTTTTCTACCCGTAAGGTCGAACTGTGATTTCCGAATATCAGCCAGCCGATGAAGAGTAGTGCCAATGCACCTCCGATAAGATAAGGGATATGTTTTTTCTTTAATCCTCTCTTTTGTTCGATAACCTTGTCCATGATATATAGTATTTTAATTATTATTCAAATGTTTGTATTTTTAATGTTGAATCTTTGTTTGCAAAGGACTGCCCTGGTAAAAGTCGATCATTCTTTTCTTGATCCCATAGGTTAATTTGGCTTTCAGCACGTCGTGTTTTGCCTGACGCAAATTATTGTCACTGGTATTGAGATCGATGATTGTTACCAGACCTTGTTCGTATTTCTTTTTGTTCGCTTCGTAAGATAATTCACTGAAATTTTCCTTTTTGATGGCCATGTCGAATTCCTGGGAAGCAGCTTTCAGGTCCAATACGGCCAGTTCGATTTCTTTGTAAACGTCCTGGAGTGTTTCCCGGTAAGCGAACTCAGCGTCTTTCATTTGATATTTGGCACGGGCAACATTCGAATGCCTGTATAATCCGCCGAATATCGGAATGTTCACCTGGAAACCGAAACTCTTACCCATGTTGTTTCTAAACTGATAGGTATAAGAAGCGTCTTGGGTGTGGTAATAATAAGTCGAAATATCGCCGTATGCACTGAAGGACGGGAAAAGGTTACCTTTGCTAATGTACCAGTTGAGCTGGGCGGCCCGGAAAGCCCGTTCCGCAGAGTTGGCTTGTGGAAGGTCAGTCTGGGCTTTTTCGTAAAGTGCTTTTATATCGAGTTCCTGATTTTGGGGAAGCGCACTGCTCAGTGAACTGACATTAATGTCCAGTAAGCCTTCTTTTTCTTCCTCGTAATTCATGGCTTGTTTTAAGGTCACCAAGGCCGTGGCTTTGCGGTTTTGGTTGGCAATCAGGTTGTATTCGCTTTCTGCAACCTGTGCCTGTATATCGAATAAATCGCTTTTCGGTTTCATCCCGAGCTCGTGTTGCCGTTCCATCCGTTTTAGTTGCAGACGGGCATTTTCCAGTTGTTCGGTTGAAATTTCGATTAATCCTTCTGCATAGGCCAGATCGTAAAATGCCTGCATGATACTGATAGCAATGTCGTTGGCCTTTTTTTCAGAGTCTTCCAAGCCTTTCATTTGGGAAACCTTCCGGTAACGAAGAGTATTGATGGCTCTGAAACCGGAAAATAGGTTAAGAGAAGCCCCCACTCTGTAATAATTCGTAATATTACGTGTGTTGATGTAGGTATTGTCGGCACCGATGGAACGTCCGAAGTTATAGTTCCAACTGGAAGAACCGTCGACGCTGGGAAGCAGATCCAAACGGGCATCCCTTAAATTTTTATTATCCGTTTTGTTGTTTAGTAACTGACGTTCCATGCTCAGATTGCGATCTACTCCATAGTCGATACATTCCTGCAATGTCCATTTTTTGTCCTGCCCCTGACTTTGAAATAGAAAAGAGAGCAAAATCATTAAAGTAAAACTGAATTTTATCATTTTATCTATTTTTTCGTGATATTACTTTTGCACTTTGCCTTAGCATTTGCCAAAAGCGTGCCAAAATTATTAATATATTGATTTACAATTTTTTATAATTGACACTTCAAATGTGTACTGTCTAAAAAATAGACAATGTTGTGTGATATTTTTACAAGTGTTTCCCGGCATGAAGCAGGGATAGAAAAAAAACTTCAAAAATGTCTATTTTTTAGACACATGTATAGGGAGATAACAGAACGATTTGTAGTTTTGGAATATTAAATCGAATGTTATGGCTAAAAAAGGAGTAATACTGGTTGTAGATGACAATAAATCCGTATTGACGGCGGTAGAGTTGTTGTTGGGAACATATTTTGAGAAAGTGATTACCTTGACGCTTCCGGACCGGATTCCTACGGTGTTGTCCGCAGAGCGGGTAGATGTTGTTTTGCTGGACATGAATTTTTCGGCTGCGATTAATACGGGAAATGAGGGAATTTATTGGCTGTCGCGGATAAAAGAATTGGCTCCGGAAATCCCGGTGGTGTTGTTTACAGCCTATGCCGATATTGAGTTAGCGGTAAAAGCGGTGAAAGAAGGGGCTGCTGATTTTGTTGTGAAGCCCTGGGATAATGCCAAACTGGTGGCAACTTTATTGTCGGCTTACCGTTTGCGGGAATCCCAAAGTGAAGTAAAGCAACTCAAAGAAGAGAAAAATGTATTGAAGAATCAACTCAATAGCGAACCTTCCATGTTATGGGGAACGTCTCCTGCTATTATGCAGGTTTATAATCTGGTATGCAAAGTGGCCAAAACGGATGCCAATATATTGCTTACGGGAGAAAACGGGACGGGTAAAGAGATGATTGCCAGAGAAATTCATCGTTTGTCAAACCGTTCCAATGAAGTGATGATTTCTGTCGATATGGGAGCTGTGACGGAGACGCTTTTCGAGAGCGAATTGTTCGGGCATGTGAAAGGGGCTTTTACAGATGCGCGTGAAGATCGTGCCGGTAAGTTCGAAGCTGCCAATAAAGGTACTTTGTTTTTGGATGAGATCGGAAACCTGTCGTATGCTTTACAGGCGAAATTGCTGGTTACCCTGCAAAGCCGGAAGATTGTGCGGGTGGGTTCGAATAAACAGATCGATACGGATATACGTTTGATTTGTGCCACCAACCGTAATATACAGGAGATGGTGGAGAAAAATCATTTCCGGGAAGATTTGCTCTATCGCATCAATACCATTCATATCGAGATACCGCCTTTACGTGAAAGGCAGGAAGATATCATTCCGTTGGCTGAATATTTCTTAAAAAAATATGTTTCAAAATACGGTAAAGAGATGATCCGGCTCCAGCCGGCGACGAAAGACAAGCTGCTGGAATACAAATGGCCGGGGAATATCCGGGAGTTGCAGCATGCGATAGAAAAGGCTGTGATTATGTGTGAAGGGAATACGATCAAACCTTCGGACTTTTTCTTTAAAACGGTGACCACGACCTTTATCGACCGGAATGAGACGCTGGAAGATATGGAGAAACAAATGATCAAGCTGGCTCTGGATCGTAGTAACGGAAATTTGTCGGCTGTTGCAACTCAGTTGGGGATAACCCGGCAGACCTTGTATAATAAAATGAAGAAATACGGTTTGTAATACCGGCTGTCCGGAACTTAATCAGATAACTATGTTTAGAAGAATATCCTTGCATCTGTTGTTTTTCCTGCTGATTATTATTTCCTGTTCCGTAGCGACATGTATTCTTTTTATCGGAGGATACAACGCTTGGGGAGTTATAGCGGCATTGGTCGTGGTATATTATGTTTCTAAAACACTGACGTTTTATAATGCAGTGAACCGTAAACTGGCATATTTTTTCGAGTCGATGGAAAATGACGACTATTCTGTGAATTTTCGGGAGAAGAAAGGAACCAGTGCGGAAATGTTTCTGAATTATATTCTGAACAAGATGAAGCATATCATTCAGAAAACCCGGATAGAGGCTCAACAGAAAGAAAAATTTTATGAGGTGATTCTGAGCAGTATACATTCGGGTATTGTAATTCTGAATCCGAAGGGGTTTGTTCTGCAAACCAATGTTGCGGCATTGAAATTGCTGGGATTGAATGTGTTTACCCACACGCGTCAGTTGGACCGGGTTGACCCGGCAATGACCTCGCTTTTCGATTCCTTGAAACCGGGGGATAACAAGACTTTTTCTCTGACGATGGAGAGAGGAACGGTACAATTGAGTATTAAGGTAACTGGAATTACGATCGATAATGAGGCACAGAGATTGGTCGTCGTACACGATATTAATAATGAAATGGATGAAAAAGAAATCGAGTCCTGGATCAAGTTGATTCGTGTGCTTTCCCATGAAATTATGAACTCCATAGCACCGATTACTTCTTTGAGCGATACCTTGCTGAATTTGTACGAAGATCAGAGCGTAGATGCCAACGCTATCCGTCCGACAGCGATGAACGGGTTGCATGTCATCAGCGAAACCAGTAAAGGTTTGGTTTCTTTTGTCGAGTCGTACCGGAAATTTACGCGAATACCGACACCCAGCCGGGAGTTGTTCAATGTCAGTGAATTCGTACAGCGGATTGTGATTCTGTGTAGTGCCGAAGATAATTTCAATTCGGTGAAGATCGATATGTCCGGAGTTCCGGAAGATTTGAAGTTGTATGCCGATGCCAATCTGCTGGGACAGGTGTTGATCAATATTGTAAAAAATGCAATTCAGGCTTTGCGGGGAAGGAAAGATGCAGCGATTGAAGTCAAGGTATGGAAAACAGAAGATAACAGGACAATATTTACAATAAAGGATAATGGCCCCGGTATTCCGGAAGAACTGATGAAGCAGATTTTCGTACCTTTCTTTACGACGAAGGAGCAAGGATCCGGTATCGGTTTGAGTATTGCCCGTCAGATTATGCGGGCTCACGGCGGTAGCATACGGGTTCATTCCGTTCCGGATAAGGAAACCCGTTTTACGATAGAGCTGTAATTCGATTTACGTTTTTTGTTATGCCGGCAGATTTAGTTTGAATTTGAAGACAAGTCGGCGTAAAAATTACACACTGGGACGGACTCATTGTGTAATTTGGGGGTTACGATTTACGATTTTTGCCGCATTATATAAGTAAAGTTCTGAAAAGAATTCAGGTTGTAAATTCAGATTTTAAATTGGACATACAGATTTCCCCATCGTAAATTTGAGCGATAAACAAGGGGTATGCATCAGGGAGAGACGGAGTTTGTAGTCCTGAATCTGCAATTGCTCATCTGATTACTGATTTGATGTTTTCGATTAACAGAGAGATGGCAACGGAGTTGAAGCCGCCTTCCGGGATGATGACATCTGCATATTTTTTAGACGGTTCGACAAATTCCTCGTGCATGGGTTTTACAGTGCCGATGTATTGGTTGATAACCGATTCCATGGTGCGTCCTCTTTCGGCCACGTCTCTCAAAATCCGGCGGGCCAGACGTAAGTCGGCATCGGTATCGACAAAAACCTTGATGTCCATCAGGTCGCGTAGAGCTTTACTGTCGAAAATCAGAATACCTTCTACGATGAGCACTTTGGCCGGGACAACAGGGATCGTCTGTTGCAAACGGGTATGATCGACGAATGAATAGACCGGACGTTCTACCGGTATGCCGTTTTTCAGCATTTCGACATGCATTACCATCATGTCGGTATCGAAGGACTGGGGATGGTCGTAATTCAGCTTACGCCGTTCTTCCAGAAGGATATCGTTGTGAGGTTTGTAATAAAAATCGTGACTGAGTGTAACTACATCTTTTTCTGCAAATGCTTCCTGTAGTTTACGGACTAGAGTACTTTTCCCGGATCCTGTACCGCCGGCAACACCGATAACTGTCGTATTCATGTTAATGGATTTGTTTCTGCAAATATATTTTAAAAAGTCAAAAGTCGAAAATCAGGAAAGACTTTCGACTTTTGGTTTATAAGAGATCGTTGAAATAGCAAAAGCTTTCGGCAACCGATCTTATTCTGCGTTCATATACATCTTTACCAATTCAGTAAGGCGGGCTTTGTCGTCTCCGATATCCTGGCGTAATGTACGGTCGTTGAAAGCTTTCAGTTGTTTGATGATACCATCGACCATATTTTTGCTGAAAACACCGTGAGCTTCGTAAATACTCCGTTGTTTTTCGAGACATTCTGCCGACTCTGCGCAGGATGCCGGTAAGTGGCTCAGGCGGTCGGCTGTTGCTTTGTGAGCATCGTCGAAGATGTTTACGCTGACATAGCGGTCTTTAGCATACTGAATACCGTCTTGCATTTCGAAGCCATGGCGGGCGGCAACAGCCAGGCCTGCCAATAGCAGGTACAGGTCTGCGGAACCATCCGGACAACGGAATTCTACGGTTTGCTTGATACCGGCATCGAATGAAGCATCGGCTTTTTCTAACGGATTGGCATCGGAAACCATTTTTTCAGCTCCTTCGGTCCAGCCGAGCGGAACTCTTACCAATACGGAACGGTTGCGGTCACCCCAGCAAATGTTGGTGGGTGCTTCCTGATGCGGAACCAACCGGAAATAAGAAGTTGGATTGGTATTACCGAAGGCCGTCAGCGAGCCGGCGATGTCCAATATTCCGGCAATGGCTTTCAGGGCATTGTCTGTCAGTTTGCCGTCGGCGATGTACATGTTCTTGCCGTCTTTCACCAGACGGGTATGGATGTGTAAGCCGCTGCCTGCTTTCCCGGCTGTGATTTTCGGTGCGAAAGTGAGATCAATGCCGTATTGGGAAGCCAGTGTCCGCATGATCCATTTGGCAATAACCAATTGATCGGCAGCTTCTTCAATGTTTACCGGTAAAAATTCAATTTCGTTTTGTTCATATTGGGTGTTACCGATGGTGAAATTGCCCACTTCGGAATGTCCGTATTTGATTTTGCCTCCTGCCTGAGCGATGGCCCGCATACATTCGCAACGGAAATCACCCCATTTGCAGAACGGAGAAGATTCGTGGTATCCCCGTTGATCGGCGGTTTCGAATAATTCTTCTTTTTCACTGATTACATAGTATTCCAATTCACCCATGGCCTGGAACTCCATGCCCGTTGCTTTTTTGAATTCTTCGTGTGCTTTGCGTAAGGTGTATTCCGGGGCACTTTCCAGCGGTTTACCTTCTTTTGTATAATAACTGCATAAGATATCGATGGCCGGGATTTGGCTGAACGGATTCAGAAAGGCTGTGCGATAACGTGGAATAACGTATAAATCACTCGATCCGGCTTCAATATACGGGAAAAGACTCGAACCGTCCACTCTTTCCCCATAAGTCAATATACTGTCGAGATGTTCGAGGCTGCTGATAATGAAATTCAATGTCTTCAAACGACCGTCACCGCCTACATAGCGGAAATTGATCATTTCGATTTCATTTTCTGTTACATAACGAATGATGTCGGCTTTGGTAAAGTCTTTTTGCTCTTTTTGTAAAAACTGTACTAAAGGATTAGGATTCAAAATATAATTGTTTTCCATGTCTTTGGTGTTAACGTTTGCGGAGACAAAACTAGGAAAAATATCCTGAATTAAAAATGAATTGTAATGAATTATTAATAAATGTCGGCTTTCAATATAAAATTATAAGGAAAAGAATGGAAATGATTAGAATTTTTAATTGATTTTCCTGTATTTGAGTTATGAATTTCATACTGATGAATATTTATGCATACGTTTGAGATATTGGATTTCCAGTATTTATAAAGAAAAAGCAAAATGTGTCCTAAAAAATAATGCATAAATATTTGTTTTAAATAGATATTTATGCATATATTTGCCCCACAAAATTGAAAAGAAAAAATTCTATCTGAAAAATTGAAAAGTTTTTAAACGAAGAAAGAGATGAAAATAGATGTCGTGGTTGCTTCAGAGAAGCATTTGCAGTATGTGTCTGTTATTAATAATACGATTGATGAAGCGGCTAAAGCGAGAGGTACGGGTATTGCCCGGAGAACCGACGAGTACATCGCCGATAAAATCAAGCAGGGAAAAGCGATTATTGCTTTTAACCGGGAAGAGTTTGTGGGTTTTTGTTACATCGAATCCTGGGGGCATGAAAAATTTGTCGCTAATTCAGGATTGATTGTAAAACCGGCTTATCGGGGAATGGGGGTTGCCAAGAAAATCAAGCGGGCGGCATTCGATTTGTCCCGCAAAAAGTTTCCGCATGCCAAATTGTTCGGTTTGACGACGGGAGAGCAGGTGATGCGTATCAATACGGAGCTGGGATATGTTCCTGTAACTTTTGCCAAACTGACAGATGACGAACAATTTTGGGCCGGTTGTAAATCCTGTGTTAATTATGATATTTTGCAACGTACCAATATGACGAAATGTTTGTGTACGGGTATGGTGTACGATCCGGAAGCTGTGGCCCGGAAGGAAGCTGAGATGAGGAATCTCGGACGCAATCGTTCCGGTATTGTACGTTTATTGAAAAAATTAGCTTGATTTATTGCAAGGGTCTTGAAATACCCGGAAGTGATAATAATGGGTGTGTATTAAAATTGAAGAGATGAAAGAAAAAGTAGTATTGGCATATAGCGGAGGTTTGGACACGTCTTATTGTGTCAGGTATTTAAGTGAAGAGATGGGTTTGGAGGTGTATACGGCTTTGGCAAATACAGGTGGTTTTAGCGAAGAGGAATTGAAGGAGGTAGAAGAGAAAGCCTATGCATTGGGAGCTAAGAAACATGTAAATTTGGATGTGACAGAAGCCTATTACGAAAAATGTATTAAATATATGGTATTCGGAAATGTGTTGCGTAACCGGACCTATCCGATTTCTGTCAGTTCAGAGCGTACTTTTCAAGCTTTGGCGATTGTGGAATATGCCAATGAAATCGGGGCTCATTACATTGCACATGGTAGTACGGGGGCAGGTAACGACCAGGTTCGTTTCGATCTTTGCTTTACGGTTTTTGCGCCGGACAAGAAAATTATTACCCCAACCCGGGATCTGAAACTTTCACGGGAAACAGAAATTGAATATCTGAAGGAGCACGGAGTAAGCTATGACTGGAAGAAAATGGAGTATTCCGTAAATAAAGGGATTTGGGGAACATCGGTCGGAGGGAAAGAGACGTTGCATGCCGATACGAACCTGCCGGAAGAGGCTTATCCGTCACAGTTGCAAAAAGAGGGTAAAGAGGAGGTAGAGATCGAATTTTACAAAGGAGAAGTGGTCGCTGTGAATGGGGAAAAAATAGCCGGAATAAAAGCGATCCGGGCATTGGAAGCAATTGCAGCACCTTGGGCTATCGGGCGGGATACTCATGTCGGTGATACAATCGTGGGGATCAAGGGCCGTGTCGGATTTGAGGCTGCAGCTCCCCTTTTAATGATCAAAGCGCATGAATTGCTGGAAAAACACACCTTGACGAAATGGCAGCAATATTGGAAAGAGCAGTTGGGAAACTGGTACGGTATGTTTGTGCATGAGGCGATGTATTCCGAACCTGTAATGCGTGATATTGAAAAATTTCTGGAAAACAGCCAGCGTCATGTCAGCGGCAAGGTGAAAATCCAACTTCGTCCTTATCATTTTGACCTGATCGGTATAGAATCGGAGCATGATCTGATGAATTCCGGCTTTGCCGAATACGGGGAAATGAATAATGCCTGGACAGCGGAAGATGTAAAAGGCTTTACGAAGATGATGGCAATGCCTTTAAAAGTTTACAATTTTGTAAACAAGGACCTGTAAGTCGGTCGGATTTACAGGTTTACGTTTCGCTTTATACGTCGCTTACTTAAAAATAATCAATGAAGTAGGCGCTCATAATTAATTATACATTTCAAAAATGTAATCATCTGTAATCAGGATGATTACGTAAATATCAAATAAGTCTATGGACTTACGAATTAAAATGAGAATTGCCATTGCAGGAGGTGCGGGATATACGGCAGGAGAGTTGATCCGGATACTGGTAAATCATCCTCAGGTTGAAATCAAATATGTTCAGAGTGAATCACATGCGGGAGAAGCAGTATATGCCGTCCACCGGGATTTGCTTTATTTGCCTCTGACTTTCGGAGATATCGATTTTTCGGATATTGATGTTCTTTTCCTGTGTATGGGACATGGGGTATCAGAGAAATTCCTGTCAGCACATCAGATTCCTGCTACGGTAAAGATTATCGATCTGGGGAATGATTTTCGTTTGGCTGAGAATGCTCACGGGTTTGTATACGGTTTACCTGAATTATCCCGGGAAACCATTGCGAAGAGCAGTTATATTGCAAATCCGGGATGCTTCGCTACGGCGATTGAGTTGGGATTATTGCCTTTGGCGGCCTTGAATGGGCTTCCCGATGAGATTTCTGTGTTCGGCGTAACCGGTTCGACAGGAGCGGGTCAGAAACCCGTAGCCGATACACATTTTAGTAACCGATGCAATAATCTTTCAAATTATAAAGTATTTATCCACCAGCATTTGAGTGAGATTAACGAGACATTGAAAAGAGCCGGAGCTGAAAATAGTTACGATCTGGCTTTTGTTCCGGTAAGGGGATGCCATACGCGGGGTATTATTATCGATACCGTATTTCGTACTTCGGCAAGTGTACGGGAATTGACGGATTTATACAAGGCTTATTATGCCGTTCATCCATTTGTGTGTGTAAGCGACGAACCTCTTTATTTGAAGCAAGTCGTGAATACGAATTATTGTTTTATACATATTACCCAGCAAGGAAAGCAGACGTTGGTGACGTCGGTGATCGATAATTTGCTGAAAGGGGCTTCGGGGCAGGCCGTGCAGAATATGAATCTGATGTCGGGACTGGAAGAGACAATGGGATTGAATCTGAAGGCCAATTATTTTTAAGTGTCTGATGATGTTTTGCGGTATTCTTTACTGTATGGAAGATCGCGGAAATTATAAATAAGTTGAGGGATTTTATTTGTTGTTATTATGGGATTATTTGAAGTATATAGTTTATCCGATCTTGTGCCCGTAGAGGCGAAAGGGTCTTATATCTGGGATGACAAAGGGGTGAAATACCTTGACTTTTACGGAGGACACGCTGTTATTTCTATCGGTCACAGCCATCCGGTGTATGTGGATAAAATCGCCGGGCAGCTTCATAAAATCGGTTTTTATTCCAATGCGGTAAAAAATCCGTTACAGGAAAAATTGGCGGAAGAGTTGTGCCGTACTTCCGGATATGAGCATTACAATCTTTTTTTATGCAATAGCGGAGCCGAAGCGAATGAGAATGCTTTAAAACTGGCTTCTTTTGTGACCGGACGGGATAAAATTCTGGCTTTTAAAGCTGCTTTTCACGGACGTACCAGTGCTGCCGTTGCGATTACGGACAATCCGAATATACAGGCGCCTGTCAATCGGTGTCATAAGGTGGATTTTATTCCGCTGAATGATGTTTCAGCTTTGGAAAAAGCGTTGGCCGGAGGGGAATATGCTGCTGTTATTGTAGAAGGTATTCAGGGTGTCGGGGGAATTCGTCCTGTGGATGACGCTTTTCTGTTACGGATGCGGGAATGTTGCGATGCTGCCGGAACGGTGATGATTGTGGACGAAATTCAGAGTGGGTATGGGCGTTCCGGAAAGTTTTTTGCCCATCAGTATGCCGGGGTATATCCGGACATTGTGACAATGGCGAAAGGTATGGGGAATGGTTTTCCGATAGCCGGTTTATTGATTACCGAACGTATTGAAGCCCGGAACGGCATGTTGGGAACTACTTTCGGCGGAAGTCATCTGGCTTGTAGTGCGGCATTGGCCGTACTGGAAGTGTTGAACTCGGAATATCTGGTCAATAATGCGGCAGCTTTGGGACATTATCTGGTACAGGAACTGAAAAAAATCAAAGGAGTGACGGAAGTTCGCGGAAAAGGACTGATGATCGGCGTAGATACCGAATGTCCCCAGGCAGAAGTGCGGGGACGTTTGTTAAAGGATTTTCATACGTTGACCGGATATAGCGGTAAGAATACGTTGCGTTTGTTGCCGGCCCTGACGATAACCCGGAAAGAAGCCGATGAGTTTTTGGATGCTTTCCGGAAAGTGATGATGTTTTGATTAGGCAGGGACAACCTGTTTCTGCCGTATTATTTAAGTCGATATAGTTTTATAAAAATGATAAAAGTAATCAAGATCGGTGGTAAGCTGATTGAAGATGATAAAGTTTTAGGCTGTTTGTGTGATAAGTTGTCTGCGTATTATCCCCATTGTGTTTTGGTACACGGAGGGGGTGGTATGGCAGGTCAACTTTCATCGCGTCTCGGTATGGAGACAAAGATGCATGAAGGAAGGCGGATCACCGATGAGGCGACATTGGAAATAACGGTGATGACTTATGCCGGTTTGGCGAATAAGAAAATCGTGTCTTGCCTGCAATCGAAAAAAATGATAGCCTGCGGTTTATCGGGATGTGATATGGGGGTCGTCGTTTCGCACAAACGTAGTAATTCCGGTATGGATTGGGGCTTTGTCGGGGATATCGATACGGTGAATGAAAAAATGCTGGCCTTATTGCTTGAAAATGGGATCATGCCGGTGATTTCTCCGATAACCTGTTCGCCAGCCGGACAATTGTTGAATACCAATGCGGACAGTGTTGCTTCAGCGGTAGCGATAGCTTTGAGCCGGCGTTATGAAACCGAATTGGTGTATTGCTTCGATAAACCCGGAGTTTTGAAGGATGCAGAAGATAATTCTTCCGTGATACCGCAAATGGACAGAGAGACATACGATGTGTTGAGAAAAGAAGGATACATTCATTCCGGAATGTTGCCTAAATTAGAAAATGCCTTTAAGACATTGGAATCCGGAGTAAAAAAAGTGAGGTTGACGAGTCCGGAAAATCCGGACGGGGGAACGGTGATCGGATTTTAGATTGACGATTTTAGAGGATATCCACAATTCTTCTTTACGAGAGGGAAGAATCGTAAATTTATTAAGATGACCGGTTTTATGGAATTCCGGTTGTAAACCAAAAATCGTAAATTGTAATGAATGTAACGGAAGCGATAGAATTGTTGGAAAAAATAATTGCTCTGCCTTCTTTCAGTAAGGAGGAACGGCAAGTGGCGGATTTGATGGTGTCTGTTTTATCCGGTTATGGATACCGGGTGGAACGTAAAGGCAATAATATCTGGGTACGTTCACTTCATTTTGATGCCCGGAAGCCTACTTTGGTGTTGGAGGCACATATCGATACGGTACGGCCGAACGGGAATTGGAAAACCGATCCTTTTACGCCCGTTGTAGAAGGCGGAAAGTTATTCGGTTTGGGAAGCAATGATACGGGGGGAAGCATTGTTTCAATGCTGGCAGCTTTTCTCCGGCTGGATAAAGAGGAGCAGCCTTATAATTTGATTTACCTCAACTCGGCGGAGGAAGAGAATACCGGAGAGGGTGGCGTACGTAGCGTTGTGGAAGAGATCGGCAAGGTCGATTTGGCTTTGATCGGGGAGCCTACCGGGATGCAGGCTGCGATTGCAGAAAAAGGACTGCTGGTGTTGGATGTTACGGCTCGGGGAAAGGCAGGGCATGCGGCACGTAACGAAGGGCAGAATGCCATTTATGAGGCTTTGTCCGATATCGAATGGTTTCGTACCTATCGTTTTGAGAGAGTATCGGATTTGTTGGGAGAAGTGAAAATGACGGTTACGGGTATTCAGGCCGGGACATTACACAACGTTGTGCCTGCTGAGTGTACGTTTATGGTGGATGTCCGTGTCAACGAGCATTATTCGAATGCCGAAATTTTTGAAACGATAAAAGCCCATGTGAAAAGCGAGGTAAAGCCGCGTTCTTTTTCACTTAATTCGTCTTCGATATCACCGGAGCATCCGATTGTAAAGCGTTGCCGTGAATTAGGGTTGTCTGCTTACGGTTCTCCGACAACTTCCGATCAGGCGGTACTTCCCTGGACGTCTCTGAAAATCGGACCGGGAGACAGTGCCCGTAGCCATACGGCGAATGAGTATATCAGATTGGATGAAATCGAACAGGGTATCGGGCTTTTTGAGAAATTGTTGAAAGGGTTCAGGATTTATGATCGTTGATTGAGGAGGAATTTTGGGACAGGTGGTGTGGTTGCCGGAATAAACAAGAGACACTGTAAATATTTAAAATATAGCGAATGAAACTTTGGGACAAAGGATATGATACAGATCGGTTTACCGAAGAGTTTACGATCGGGAAAGATAAGGAATTGGATGTTATGCTTGCGAAGGCTGATGTATTGGGAAATATGGCTCACCTGAAGATGTTGCATAAGATCGGATTGATGGACGAAACCGATTTACGGAAACTGGAACAAGCCTTGCGGGAGATTTATGCGGATGTAGAGAAAGGAAATTTTAAGATTGAAGATGGCATTGAGGATGTACATTCCCAAATAGAATATTTGTTGACGGAAAAATGTGGCGAGGCCGGGAAAAAAATTCATACAGGTCGTTCCCGCAATGATCAGGTTTTAACGGATATCAAATTGTTTACCCGGGCAGAGATGCTGAAAGTATTGGATTATACCGGGACATTGTTCCGCGTTTTATTAAAGAAAGCGGAAGAGAATAAGGCAGTGTTGTTGCCCGGGTATACGCATTTGCAAATTGCCATGCCTTCTTCTTTCGGTTTGTGGTTTAGTGCGTATGCAGAGTCTTTGGCCGACGATTTACTGATGTTGAAGGCAGCTTACGATATGGTAAATACCAATCCGCTCGGTTCGGGAGCCGGTTACGGTTCTTCGGTGGCGCTCGACCGGCAGATGACAACTGATCTGCTGGGCTTTGACGATTTGGCTTATAATTCGGTATATGCCCAGATGCAACGGGGAAAGATGGAGAAAAACGTTTTGTTTGCTTTGGCGGCGATTGCGACGACATTGGGGAAAATGGCTGCTGATGTTTGTCTTTTTTCCTGCGGTAATTTCGGGTTTATAAAATTACCGGATCAATATACGACCGGATCGAGTATTATGCCTCATAAGAAGAATCCGGATATTTTCGAATTGGTCCGGGCTAAATGCAACCGCTTACAGACACTGCCCGGACAGATGGCAATGCTTTGTGCCAATCTGACTTCCGGTTATTTCCGGGACATGCAACTGACCAAGGAAATTTTCTTTCCGGCATTTAAAGAGTTGACGGATTGTTTGCTTATCAGTACGGCCGTATTGCAGGAGATGGAACTGAATACCGGAATATTGAAAGATGAACGCTATAAGTATCTGTTTACGGTTGAAGATGTAAACGATTTGGTAACAGCAGGAGTGCCTTTTCGGGAAGCTTACCGGGAAATCGGAATGAAAGTACAAAAGGGGGCGTATGCGGCAGATACGCAACGCACTCTGAACCATACCCACGAAGGGAGTATCGGGAATCTTTGCCTCGACCGGATCGAAGTTAAATTCAAACGACATACCTGGAATTATACCAAGGTGCTGGATGCTGAAAAAGCACTGATGGATTGAAAAAGCGGGGAATATTTCCCCGCTTTTTCAGTTGAAATTACACACATTCCCCATTCTTTTCTCAAATAGTATTTTCGTAAATCATTGATTTTGTTGCATTTAAAACGAAAATTATCTCTTTTTTTTGATTTGGCATGATTTTTATACATATTAAATAGAATGCCTTGATTTTTGATCTATGGTGGGGATTGTCCGTTGCGGATTTGAAAGGTGAAAATTCAGGGATGGATACAGGGTCGTAAAAACAGAGAATCTATTGTTGCTAAAATGATCTGATTCCATAGACTTATTTGATGTTTTCGCAGACTCTTTGTATACAAACACTTAAAGTATAGAGATGTATAATTAATTTTGAACAATTACTTATATGAGAAGTGGAATAATAGTATGGATGATCGCTGCCGTTTTCGGTTTGTTTGTTTTTTTAGGTTCGGTAACGGCAACATGTGATAGCCGGTTGGGAAATATTGTGAAAAAAAATATCGAAGTTCCTGTACTTTTGGCCGGCAATGCGGTAAATTATGTTAAAATTGAAGTATCCGAAGTTCCGAATGTAGTACGTACGGCTGTAGCAGCAAAATATTCTGCCTATGTTATCGATGAGGCTTTTAAGGGAGATGATGATTGTTACAAGCTGATATTGAAGAGAAATGATAAAAAAATAACTGTTTATTATAATAAAACCGGTGAATTTCAAAAAGAAGAGACAGATGTGTCCGCACAGCTTGTTTAGTGATTATTATTATTTCATGCCGAAGGAGCCTCAAGGGGCTCCTTTTTGCTTTTAGCGGATTTTTTGGTACTTTTGTTTTCAACGTGAAAACGGAAATGGGAGGATAAAAGAACACCGGTTTTATAAAGGAAAGAACGACGTATGGTAAGAATTTTATTGGTAGACGACGATACTACGTTTTGTTTGATGTTAAAAACCTGGTTGGTAAAACGAGGTTTTGACGTAACGGAAGCTTTTTCCGTTGATGCTGCTTTGAAAGCTTTGTCTGCCGGGCAATATGATGTGGCACTTACCGATCTGAGATTACCTGATAAGGACGGTATTTTCCTTTTGGAAAAGATTAAAGCAACTTATCCCAAAACACAGGTGATTCTGATGACGGGTTATGCCGATATACAGACGGCAGTGCATGCGATGAAATCGGGAGCATTCGATTATGTCGCCAAACCGATTATTCCGGATGAAATATTGAAGAAGATACAGGAGGCTCTGGAGCAAAAGAGTATGCCGGAGGGGAAGAAGAGGAGGCCTGAAAGTCAGGATGTGCCCTATATCAAAGGTAATAGTCCGGAATCTCAGAAATTATTTGAATATATACGTTTGGTGGCTCCGACGATGATGACGGTGCTGATTACCGGTGAGAGCGGTTCGGGAAAAGAGTATATTGCCCGTCTGATCCATGCCCAAAGTAGCCGGAAAAATGCTCCTTTTGTAGCTGTCGATTGCGGAGCTATCCCCAAAGATTTGGCTGCCAGTGAGTTTTTCGGACATGTCAAAGGTGCTTTTACAGGGGCGGTAAACGACAAGACAGGTTATTTTGTCGCCGCTTCCGGCGGTACGATATTTCTGGATGAGATCGGAAATCTGAGTTACGATGTACAGGTGCAGTTGTTGCGGGCTTTGGAGGAGCGGAAAGTGAAACCGGTGGGTAGTGATAAGGAAGTCTCTTTTGACGTACGGATTATTTCCGCTACGAATGAAAATTTGAAAAAAGCGGTAGCAGAAGGAAGTTTTCGGGAAGATCTTTATCACCGGTTGAACGAGTTTTCTCTGACAGCCTTGAGTTTGCGTGACCGTCCGGAGGATATTCCAATTTTTGCCAATCATTTTTTAACGACATCCAATGAGGAACTGGGGAAAGCGGTAGTCGGCTTTGATGATGCTGTGATGAATATATTTAAGAATTACAGTTGGCCCGGCAATTTGCGGGAAATGCGGAATGTCGTGAAACGGGCTACTTTGTTGTGTCAGCATGAATTTATTTCTCCGGAGGATATACCGGCAGAGTTGGCGGCGGCTCCTGTTGTACAAACGATTCAGGATCTGGCGTTGAGACGGGAAAAAAATGAGGTAGATTTGATACGGGAAGCTTTGGCTAAATGTAATAATAATAAAAGTGAGGCTGCCCGAATGTTGAAAATCGACCGAAAAACCCTTTACAATAAGATGAAACTTTACTCGATAGATTGAGTCGTTGTATCAGTCCGTGGCAATTTTTAAATCCATTTCTAAAGTCTGTAGTAAAAGTTGTGTTTTTTCGATAATCTGCCGGGTTAATTTTTCAGATTCCTCCGAGGTAAGAGAGTCGCGTTCCAGTGTTTGTAAGGTACGGATGATTTCTGCCGTTTCTAGTTGCCTGAACATCGGAAGCATTTTGTGGGCGAGCCCGGCAATTTTTTTCATTTGTTTTTCATCTGCATATTCTTTTAATTTCTGAAGGTGTTTCCGGGTTTCGGAAACAAAAGAATGTAGAATCTTTCGGGTGGCCTCCGGGTCGTTGTCCGTAAATTGTTGTATTTGTCTCAGGCTATAGCCGTTTTGATCCGCCGGTAATACCGGAGAAGCAGCCGGTTGCTGCTGGAGGTTGCCGGAAAAGGAGCCGGGATAGATCTGGCAAATAACGTCTAAAAGTTGTGCCGACGTAAAAGGTTTTCCCAGATACGCCGTAAATCCTGCATTCAGATAATCTGTTTTTGTTTTTCCCGAATCGGCAGATAAAGCGACGACCGGAACGGTAAAATGTTGTTCCCGTATTTGCTTTACCAGTTCAAAGCCTGTCATTCCCGGCATTTGTATATCGGAAAAGACAATGTCATAATTCTCTTTTTCCAGTTTCCCGGTCACTTTTTGAGGATTGTCCGTACATTCGGTCTGTATGCCGTAATTTTGCAATAGCCCGCTTGTCATTTCCAGTTGTAATGGATCGTCGTCGACTAACAGTACTTTTATTTGTTTATCATTCGGGCTGTGGACGGACGTAATCTGTACATCTGTTTTTGCTTTCGGGATTTCCGTGCCGGTTGCCGTGCAATCGAGGGGGAGTGATACGGTAAAGCAGCTTCCTTTTCCCGGTTCGCTTTCCAGCGTCATTTCTCCCTTTAAGAGATGGATTAATTTAAGTGTGATGGTCAGGCCTAATCCTGTTCCTTCTATTGAAGCATGGGATTTTAACCGGGTAAATTCCTGGAAAATCAGTTTTTGTTCTCCGGGAGTCATACCCGGACCCGTATCTTTGATCCGGAAAATCATCCGCTTATCTTCCGACGTTGTTGCCGTAAAGGTAATTGTTCCCGATTCAGTGTATTTAACAGCATTCGATAAGATATTCGTAATGATCTGGCGTATGCGAAGAGCATCTCCTTTGCATGTCGTATTCAGATCTTCGTGAATAGTGCAGTTTAATGTTAAATTTTTAGCGGTAGCCAGCGGCAGAAAAGTGTCTACAATTTCATGAAAAAGTTGTGCCGGATTAAAAATAATTTCCTCAACCATCAACCGGTTGTTTTCCAGTTTCGATAAGTCGAGCAGGTTTGTAATCAGCTTTTGGATATGATCGGCGGAGCTTTTCATATTTTTCAGGAAATAACGCTGTCTGTTATCGATTGGGCCGGAATTGAGCAGTTCGATATATCCCATAACGGAACTTAAGGGAGATTTGATGTCGTGGGTCACTGTCAGCATCAGTTGTTCCCGGCTTTTAAGTAACCGGGCTGTGTATGCGTTGGCTTCTTCCAACTGTTTCCGGTAACGCTGACTGCGGGAGATATCTTTTAAAATGAGTGTACAGAAGAATGCAATAAACAATACGGCAACAATTGCGATAATGGCGATCAGCCGGGCAGCCGAATCCATAACCTGCTCGCGTTCCTCTATTCGTTTCAGGGAATAGGCGATTTCTTCTTTTTCGTAGGCATAAAGTACCTTTTTCAATTGTTCTGTAATCTGGACGCTTTGGTTGACGATGTTATATTCCCGTCGGCTGATTTGGCGATTGAGGTTTGCCGCTTCTGCCTGAAAACTTTCCCAGGCATATTTTAAGATATGTACGATACTGTCGGGATTGTTTTGGGCAGAAACAGGCGGAAGGGTATCCCAGATGATATGTTCGGATTCCCGGATTTGCAAAGTCGTGTCCGGTTCCTTTGTAGAAAATAGGCCCAGGAACCATTTTTTCTTTTTTACGGTGGCGACATACGAGCTGTCCCGGGTGGTAATTACTCTCTTCCGGATGTTCGGGGCAGGCGGTACAGAGTCTTTGGCCGATTCGATCAAAGCAATGGCTTTGTTATAATAGTCGGTTGATTCTTTTGATTTTTTTACCTTGAGCAGTTCTTTCAGGTTTTTGATTTTGTCGTTTAACAGGAGATGGATTGTATCGATACGGGCTTCCTGTCCCGGTTCGGCCGTCATTTTTTTCAGGGAATCGATGTTCGACTCAACTTGCCGGATAATGTCGATGTATTTATGAAAAGCACGCTCCGAGCCGGTTTGCAGAAATGAATTGCTCAGTGTTTCGGCTTCATACAGACTGGCGATGGTATTGCCGATGAGGTATAGTTTTTGGTTGGTGGCACTGACGAAATTTTCTTTGTCTGTGAACCGGGATATTTGTTTGTATATGAATGTAATGGTCGCTATCGTCAAAATGAAAAGCAATACATAACCGCTGATGACTTTAAATTTTGTATAACGTGACGGTGAATTCATATGTCCCGGAGTTTTGATTTTGCTGTTGTAGCAAAATTAGCATAAAAAAGTGATTTCTTTTTCTTTTCCGATAGGAGACTTTTAAAATTATACTGATTGAAAGTTGCTGAAAACAAAGAATACAGGCGGAGTTATCTTAATTAAAAGTTAATAAATATTGCTTAAAGAAAAAAATGTTTACTTTTGTTGCCTATTGTAAATCAGACCTAATTCGATCAGGTCTGTTCAGGTGCATGTAGTATTAAGATTTGAAGGTTTATTTATAGTGCAGAAAAAGCATTGTAAAAGAGTAGTGTGATGCGAAATTGTCTGCGGACATATAGTTTGGGAATATGCATATGCTTGTTCTGTATCTCTTCCTTGAGAGCCCAGATAAACCCGGAAACGGCTTTTTATTGGGAAAATCCGTATTCGGTCAACCCTGCATCCGTAAATTTGGATTACAGTGCATTCTTTTCTTTGGCAGCCCGTAAGCAATGGGCTTCTTTTCCCGGAAGTCCGGTTACTTTTGGAGCTACCGGGGCTTTTTATCTGGAAGATTACCGGACACAGGTGGGGATGAAGGTTTTGAAAGATAAAATCGGATATCTCAATACTTTTGATGTTTCTCTTTCCTATGCTTACACCCTTCGGTTGAGCTGGAACAGTTTTTTGAACATGGGAGTTGCAGGTTCCTGGCAATCGCAGGACATAGACCGGAAGGAGGTGGAACTTGAAAATCCGGACGATCCTGTTTTAGGAAGCGAGCGTATGCGTGGATTGAAGGAATGGAATGCGAATATCGGCGCGGAATATGTTTTCGATAAGAAATTGGTAGTCGGGATGGCCAGCCAGAATCTTTTCTCTTTTTTTAAGCGAGAACCTCATATCTGGGGTGGGACGAATTATGCCTATGTCCGTTATCGCACCCGTTCGGTGGAACGTAGTATCGACATGGAGTATGGACTTTGTGCCAAGCAGTACGAGGAGGATTTTCAGGTGGACGGCATGGTGTCCTTGTATTTGAACCGGGATCGGCGGGAAGAAATGATGCAATTTTCGATTTACGGCCGGTCGGTTGGGGAAGTCGGTTTTTTAGTGGGGATGAAGTTGATTTCCGAATTGAAATTTCTTTGTGCCTATGATTATAATTTCAAGGCTGTAAGCGGGGAAACGAGTGGGAGTTTCGAGGTGATGATTACTTATCCGATTCATCGTAATTCGATGTGCAGGAGTGAATGGGACCGTTGAGGAATTTTAGATTATAAATTGTAAACTTTAAATTAACGATATGAACCAATCCCGAATCAATTGTAGATTGATGATTTCAGATTTATGATTGGGCGCACGAACGGGCCGTAAGGGATTGTTGATTTTGAATGATAATCAGGCCGGAGGCCATTAATCGATAAAAGATAAAATGTTTGAAACTAGCAGGTGGTATTTATGGACAGTTGTAACTGTACTTCTGTTTTTGGGGAGGGCAGGGTATGCCCAGGGGTATGTCGTTTCTCCGACAGTACCTGACTTTACAGATATTACTGCTGCTTGTGTGGAGGCTACTTATGGAACAACCGGAAATCCTTTTACAACGAAGGGAATTGTATCAAACCGGCACAGCCTGATAACCCGTCAGGGTACGGACCCCAATACGGGGAATCAACTGAAATTTTTACCTTCAGGTGAAACGAAAGTGGTTCGTTTAGGGAATGATTCGATAGGCGGACAAGCCGAGAGTATTACTTATCATTTTAAAGTTGATCCGGAAAAATCGGTATTGTTTTTAAAATTTGCCGTTGTGTTTCAGGACCCCGGACATCCCGGTAAAGATCAGCCCCGTTTTGTGGTGAGGATAATGAGCCGTGAGGGTGCATTGATAGAGTCTTGTGCAGAGTATGATGTGTCGGCAAGAGCTGAAATTGAAGGATTCAAATCTTTTGAGATGTTCGGTGTTCCGGTGCGTTGGCGTGATTGGACAAATGTCGGTCTGGATATGTCTTCGTATGCGGGACAGGAAGTGCAGGTGCAATTTGTTACCTACGATTGTGCCTTGATGGGACATTTCGGATATGCTTATTTTACAGCCAGTTGTATTTCCAGTCAGTTGATGCTATCTGCCTGTGCGGGTGACGGTTTTACTCTTTCGGCTCCGGAAGGTTTTTCTTCTTATTTATGGCAGGACGGGCGGACGACGTCGTCTACCCAATGGACACGGACAGAGGGAACGATGCATGTTTCCTGTGAAATAACCTCTGCCACCGGTTGTCGCTTTACGTTGAGTGCTTTGGTGGCCGATGATCCGCATTTGCCCCCGACTCCGGTGTTTTACGATACGATATGCCAGGGCGATCCTTATACGAAGCATAATTACGATTTGCCGCCCCAGCAGGATACAGGGACTTCTCCTTATTACAATACGTATTTTGATTTGTCGGATTGCAGAAAGAGTGGGGAGACGACTCTCTTTTTGACGGTTTTGCAGCGTTATTATCCCGTCGGGGCCCGGATATGTGAGGGTGATGACTATACCGGCAACGGTTTTTCTTATTTGAATGCCCGGGCGGGGAAGTATTACGACACCCTGACTTATTCGCGGACGGACAGGTGCGATAGTATTGTCGTATTGCAACTCGACGTTTATCCTTTGGTCGTGATGACTGAAGATATTGTGGGAGAGCAACATCCTTGTGTGGGGTCGGTACAACATTACAATATGCGGGAAAACTGGCCGGAGGGCAGTTACACCTGGGAGTTTCCGGAGGGGTATACCATTTTGAGCGGACAGGGGCAACCGGAAGTTGTCGTACAGGTAACGGATATTGCTGTGACGGGACAAGTGATTTTGCTGTACGGTACGGGAGGCTGCGCTTTGGGGACGAATCCCCTGATTATCGAGCCGGGCCGTACCTATTGGCAAACTGTGCCGGATACCGTATGTACCGGTGTGGAATACCATAAACAAGGATTTCATGTGCCCGCACAGGATAGTGCAGGCGTGTATTCCTATGTTCAGCACAATACGACTGCCGGAGGTTGTGACAGTATTATTACATTGAGCCTGCATGTATATCCTACGCCCGAAGTGAGTATTGTCGCTTCCGATTATTTGGTTTGTGCCGGAGATTCTGTGCGATTGGAGGCTTTGGCCGGTCAGGCGCAATTGACACCCCCGGATCCGCCTGCAATTGCTATCGGCGATGTACTTTGTGAAGACGGTAGTATCCTGAAAATCGGCGAATATAATCCGGGAATACACAGGGCAGCCGGTATCGTTTATTGGCTGAATAAAACCGGGAAACACGGTTGGGCGGTCAGTTTGGAAGATGCGGTGAGTGGTGGCAATGATTTGTTTTTTTGGTTGCGTTCGGGATATATGATAGATATTGCCGGTATTCAAAATTATTATCTGTCGATAGAGGCTTCTGCCGATACTTCCGGATATAATAATACACGTGCGATGCGTAATGTAACTGACAGCAGGTATTATATTCCGGCTGCATGGGCAGTGGATTTCGAACACGGTTGGTATATTCCGGCAGCCGGACAGTTGACTATGCTTTTTTCGGCAATTGAAGATATAAATGAATCTTTCCGGAAGGTGACCGGTGCACCGTTTTTGACAGCTTTGTCGGGTTATAAACGTTACTGGAGCAGTTCGGAGGCCAGTGCCAGACAAGCGTGGAATCTGGCTTTGTGGTTAGGCTATATAAGTGTCAATGACAGAGATTCGTATTACAATATACGGGCTGTAAAAAGTTTCTGATACGAAAGAAATGAGGTATATAGGTTTGATAATAGGCTGGTTGTGTCTGGGATTGTCCGTATATGCACAGACATATAAGGTGGGAGACGTCATTGTTAATAAGGACGGTTCCCAGGGGGTCGTGTTTTGGGTAAATGCAGAAGGGAGTGAAGGGTGGATGGTGGCTTTACACGATTTACCCCGGCCGTTGAAATGGGGAAGATTGAGGGATGATGTGCCGGAATTGGAAAATGTCGGTTCGGGATCCGGAGTGAATGAATTATCAAAGATATTCAAAGGCTTGGCCGATACTTCGGGTTATCAGAATACATTGAAGTTACGTAAATATCAGGGGAGCGGTACTCAATATCCGGCTCAACTGGTGGATTTCGGAAACGGTTGGTATGTACCTGCCGCCGGACAAATGCGTAAGCTTTTCACGTCGATGAACAGCATCCGGACCGTTATACAAAACCGGGGAGGTGATGCTCTGAAAGTGGGCAGATATTGGTCGAGTACGGAATACGATGCCCGGGCTGCCTGGTTTGTGTATTGTCATCCCGGGGAACTGAATTTCGATACGAAAGACAGTGTTTTGTATGTCCGTCCGGTCCGGTCTTTTTCTGTTCGGGATGTAAAATACGACAGGACCTTGGCTTATAAGTGGAATTCGGGGCAAAGAGATCCCGGTATTACGGTTTATCCTGGCAGGAATACGGAGTATGAGGTTGAAGTTACGACGGCTGCCGGTTGTTCGAATAAGGCTTCCCGGCAGATTCTGGTCGCTTCCGGAAACGATACGACGATTGTCGGCTATGTCTGTCCGGGACAGGCTTATACGGAAAACGGCTTTAACCTTACAAAGGCCGATACGACATATATTTTCGGGTTACAAAATGCAGGCGGGTGCCGGAAAACCGTCACTTTACATTTGTATCAGAAAGATACTGTGATGACGGTAATCAATGAGGATATTTGTCAGGGAGAGATGTATCATCAGAATAATTTCACAGCCTGGGAGTCGGGCAAGTATGTACAAACCTGGACGGGGAGCAACGGCTGTGATTCTACGGTTGTATTGAATCTTAAGGTGCATCCGCTCGGCAGAGATACGATAGAAGCGGCCGTTTGTGAAGGTAAGTCGTATACAGAGAACGGTTTTAATGTTTCCAGCCCTGGTTTTTATAGTCAGAATTTTCAGAATATCTTCGGTTGTGACAGTTTGGTGACTTTGCATCTGACACTGAATCCTGTATATCAGGATACTGTTTTTGCTGTGATTTGTCAGGGAGAAAATTATACACAACACGGTTTTAATGCTACATTGCCAGGCTGTTATGATCTTCGTTTGCAGACTTTTCAAGGGTGTGACAGCCTGGTTACGTTACACCTGGATGTGCTGCCGGTTTACCGGGATACGTTAGAGGTGTCGGTTTGTGCCGGAGATGTATATACGGGACACGGCCTGCATGCCGGTGCCGCTGGTTTTTATGAAGATTCATTGAAGAGCATTACGGGCTGTGACAGCCTGATTATCGTACATTTGGTTTTAGATCCGGTGTACCGGGACACAATCCCCGCTGTGATTTGTCAGGGGGAGACTTATGCGGAGAATGGTTTTATCGTTTCATCTGCGGGATATTATCGACAATATTTGCAGAGTGTTGCCGGTTGTGACAGTCTTGTCACATTGGACTTGAAGGTACTTCCGGTGTATCAGGATACGGTAACGGTGATGATTTGTGATGGAGAAACGTATACAGAACACGGATTGAATACAGGTATTCCCGGGTATTATGACGTTCCGTTGAGGACTGTAGCCGGTTGCGATAGTTTGGTAACGGTACATCTGATATTGAATTCGGTTTACCGGGATACGATTCCGGCTGTAATCTGCCAGGGAGAAATTTATTCCGGTTTCGGTTTTTCGGTTTCCGATCCGGGTTTTCATGACCGCTTACTGCAAAGTGAGTTTGGTTGTGATAGTTTAGTAACTCTGTTTCTGACGGTAAATCCGGTGTACCGGGATACGATTCAGGCAGAAATTTGTACCGGGGAAATATATACGGGTTATGGGTTTACGGTTCATACGCCCGGATACCATGACCGGTTATTGCAGAGTGTGACCGGTTGTGATAGCCTGGTGACCTTGTTCCTGACGGTTCATCCGGTTTATCAGGATACGATAGCCGCATCTGTTTGTGAAGGACATACTTATTCGGGCAATGGTTTTGTTGAATCTGTTGCCGGATATTATGATAGGGAATTACACAGTATATTGGGTTGCGATAGTTTGGTGACCTTGCATCTGACGGTTCATCCGGTATATCGGGATACTATTCCGGCTGCTATATGTGAAGAGGAAGTTTATACAGGCAATGGCTTCCGGGTTTCTGATGCCGGTTTTCACAATCGGTTGTTGCAAAGTGAGTATGGCTGTGATAGTTTGGTGACTTTGTTTTTGACTGTTCATCCGGTTTACCGGGACACGATCCGGGAGGCTATTTGTGAAGGGGACACTTATCGGAAACATGGTTTTGACGTATCGGAGGCGGGGATATACAATCGTCGGTTGCAAACGGGAAATATCTGTGATTCTGTTGTCACTTTGGACCTCAGGGTGAACCGGACTTATCTTTTTGCTTCTTCTACTTCGATTTGTGAAGGAGAAAGGTATTATTTCCGGGGGCGTGAATTGACGGAATCCGGTCGCTATGAGGATGTTTTTGTGACGGAAAAAGGTTGTGATAGCCTTTATCGGATGGATCTGGTGGTAACACCGCTTTATCATCACGTGATAGAAGCCTCTATCTGTAAAGGTGAGCGTTATGCTCAAAATGGATTTTATACCGGAGAGGCTGGAGAATATACGCGGCATTATTATTCGGTATACGCTTGCGATAGTATCGTTACGTTACGTCTTCAGGTGATCGATTATTTTAAGGGGAAAATCGCTTCCGCATTAATGGATTGTCATACACACGAGTATTTGTTTTCCATAGAGGGGGGAGAGCAGCCCGAAGCGGTAACGGAGACTTATGTATGGGATTTCGGGGATGGAGTAACGGCAACGGACCGGGAAGTATCGCATGTGTATCCGGATTCCGGAAGGTATCAGATCGGTTTGGCCGTAGATCGTGGTGGAAGGTGTGAAAAATCGGTCCAATATCAGTTGGAGGTTCCTTATTACAGAGATCATTTTCCGATAGAATCTTATCCGGATGCACTGGATGAGGACTGGGCGAAAGTACTTTTGCAAACGGAGTGTTATGCCGATATGGATTATACGTGGACATTGGGGGACGGATATACGGCAAAAAATTGTGAGGTGACACATAAATATGAGATCGATGACCGGGATTATTATGAAATAACCCTGGCCGTTCGGAATGCCGACGATTGCCTGACAGAGAGTAGGTTACGCTTACCGGTTTATCATCGGATTACGCCTCCCAATACCTTTTCTCCGAATGGAGACGGAATAAACGATTATTTTATGCCCGGCTATCAGGTTCGGATCGTCAACCGTAACGGAGTTGAGATATATAAGGGGAGTGACGGTTGGGACGGTACTTATAATGGGAAGCAGGTGGCTGAAGACACTTATTTTTACGAAATATTTTATCAGGCTGCACGAGGGATTGTAACTAAAAAAGGCTTTATTACTGTAGCCCGGTAAGGTTGTTTATAACGGCTTGTTTTCTGATATCTTTCTTTCAATATTGTATGAAGATCACTTGATGAGTTGCAACATTTGATTATTTTTGTGCAACCTCATTCTTTGGGTTATTCTCAAAATATTGGAGCGTGGACAGTCTTTTCCGGGAATTTTATCCGATAGTCGGTATATCATTCACCCGCCAGCCGGACGAGAATTGATCCGCGCTTCTTTTTTCAGGTCCGGTAACCGGGAATCTCCCGGTTATTCAGTTTATCGTGTAATTTTTCCCGGGTAAAGCTAAGATATAGCCTTCGAATTCCAGTTTCAGGAGGATTACATTTAGTTCGCTCGTCGGGATGGACAGATATTTACTGATTTCTTCTATGTTCAGACATCCTTTGGTTTGCAGCAGTTTTTTGACGAACGCTTCCCGGTCGTTTACTCCGAAAATATCCAGACTTGTCTGAACAGGACCGGGAGGAATGCATTTCAGACCGAGGGCATTCGCTATGTCTTCCCCGTTTTCGGTCAATGCGGCCATGTTTTCTTTGATCAGTAGGTTACATCCCCGGGAAAACGGATCTGTGGGTTTTCCCGGAATGGCCAGAACGTCCCGGTTGTATGAAACAGCCATGCGGGCAGTTGCCATGGCTCCTCCTTTCAATGCCGATTCTGCAACTAATGTCGCATGGCATAAACCGGCAATGATCCGGTTTCTTTGTAAAAAATTGGCCGGAACGAAAGGGGTTGTCGTCGGGAATTCACTGATCAGTGCTCCTTGGGCTGCGATGATTTTTTCCGACGTTTTTCTGTGAGCAGCCGGATAGATGGTATGTAGTCCATGTCCCAATACGGCATAGGTGCGAAATTGTTGTTGTAAACTTGCTGAATGGGCGGTTATGTCGATGCCATAGGCCAAACCGCTTACAATGACCAACCGGTGTTTCATATCAGCCAATTCCCGGAGTATATCTTGTACCCTGTTTTTGTAATATTCCGAGGCATTCCGGGTGCCGACAATTGCCAAATGCGGGATATGCTCAGTTTCTAAAGTTCCTTTATAATATAGTATTAAAGGAGTGTCCTCGCATTGTTTTAAAAGGCAGGGATAGTTGTAGTCTTCGACGGAACAAATGCGGATATCGTGTTTGTCGATGGCGTTTATTTCTGTTTTTGCCTTATTTAGGGCCGATTGACGGTCGAACATTTCAGGCAGGCAATTGAATTCCCGGCAAATGGCGGTTATTCCTTTTTTACTTTCCCGGAAAAAACCTTCAATTCCGCCACAGCGCCCGAGCAAAGGCAGGCTGGCCATTGTGTTTAGTTTGGGCAGGAAACTCACTGCTACCTTTGTATATAAAGAACTGTCTGTTGCCATCGTTACCGGGAATAGGAAGTTATGAACAAGGATCGTATGGGCCGGATGTCAAACCGCGTTTGTACAGGCATGCTCAAGGTATAGTTTACTTTTTGTAAAGATACGAAATAAAGAAAAATGAGAAAAGAGAAAAGCCAGGCAATACTAGCAGGAAGTTTTAAATCTAAAACCAATTTTTTATTTTTAATAACAGATTATACTTACATTTTAGTTTATTGTAATAAATTGTAATAGAAAACGTTTTCTAAATTCTAAAAAATAAGAGAAAAAAGTTTTGGAATAATAAATAAATAGATAATTTTGACTCTTGAAAACGTTTGAATTTTTTCAGGCGATCAAATATTGTTTTATAACCTTAAATTAAAATCGGTAACGATTTTAAAGACCTAAAAATTATACACATGAAAGCAGAAATTAAAGAATTCATGGAAGCCTTAAAGGCTAAAACAGTAGGTGAATCAGAATTCCACCAGGCTGTAGAAGAAGTTATTGAAACCGTATGGGATACCTATCAGGCAAATCCGAAATACAAAGCCAATAAGATTCTTGAAAAAATGGTGGAGCCTGAAAGAGTAATTATGTTCCGGGTGCCCTGGGTTGACGATAAAGGTGAAGTACAAATCAACCGCGGTTATCGTGTACAGTTTAACAGTGCTATCGGACCGTACAAAGGAGGTTTGCGTTTCCATCCGTCGGTTACCTTAGGTGGATTGAAATTCTTGGGTTTCGAACAGACTTTCAAAAACTCGTTGACAACTCTTCCGATGGGTGGTGGTAAAGGTGGTTCAGACTTCAACCCGAAAGGAAAATCCGATAACGAAGTAATGCGTTTTTGCCAGAGTTTCATGACGGAGCTTTGCAAATATATCGGAGCAGATACTGACGTTCCTGCCGGAGATATCGGTGTAGGCGGTCGTGAAATCGGTTATTTGTTCGGCCAATATAAGAGAATCCGTAATGAGTTTGTAGGCGTATTGACCGGTAAACCGAGAGAATTCGGTGGTTCACGTGTACGTCCGGAAGCTACCGGTTACGGTACGGTTTATTTCGCACAACACATGTTGAAAGAAAAGGGCGAAGATATCAAGGGTAAAGTTGTTTGCCTGTCAGGTTTCGGTAATGTTGCCTGGGGTGCTGCACAGAAATTGGTTCAGTTGGGAGCAAAGGTAGTAACGATCTCCGGACCGGACGGATATATTTACGATGAAAAAGGTTTGACACAGGAAGGTGTTGACTACATGTTGGAATTACGTGCCAGCAACAACGATGTTGTTGAACCGTATGCAGCTAAATTCGGCGCTAAATTCTTTGCCAAGAGAAAACCGTGGGAAGTAAAATGTGATATCGCATTCCCGTGTGCAATCCAGAACGAATTGAATGAGGAAGATGCTAAACAATTGGTGGCTAACGGCTGTAAAATGATTGTTGAAACATCCAATATGGGTTGTACTGCCGGTGCTGTTAAGTATGCCAACGAGCACATAACTTTCGCTCCTGGTAAAGCTGCAAATGCCGGTGGTGTTGCCGTTTCCGGTTTGGAAATGAGTCAGAATTCATTGAGATATAGCTGGACTGCCGAAGAGGTAGATCAGAAATTGTCTCAAATTATGAAAGACATTCATGACACTTGCGTTAAATTCGGTAAGAACGGTGATAAGATCGACTATGTGAAGGGGGCTAATATCGGTGGCTTTATCAAAGTGGCCGAGGCAATGTGCGCTCAGGGTCATGTATAATTGTTGTAGATTTTGTCTATAAACAATAAATAAATTTAAAACGTGCACGGATCAACCGTGCACGTTTTATATTATACCGGTTTTTTATTATTTTCGCCTCATCGGTGGATTAATATGTATATAGATACTCATTCTCATATTTACGAAAGCGAATTTCAGGACGACCGCCAGGAAGTTGTACAACGGGCTGTTGAGGCCGGAGTCGGCCGTATTGTCCTTCCGGATATCGATAGCGGGACCAGGCCACGGATGCTGGGGCTTGCTGAAATGTATCCCGGAATCATGCTGCCGGCTATCGGATTGCATCCGACGTCTGTAAATGAAAATTACAAGCAGGAACTGGCAGAGGTAGTGCATTATTTAGGTACCCGTTCCTTTTGCGGTATCGGAGAGTGCGGTATAGACCTTTATTGGGATAAAACCTGGTACCGGGAACAGGTGAAAGTGTTCGAATACCAGTTGGGAATAGCCGAAGATGCTTCACTTCCGGTGATCATTCATTCCCGGGATGCTCAGGAAGAGATTTTCCGGATTTTGAAGAAACATCCTTATGTCCGGGGAATATTGCATTGTTTTGCAGGAACGGTTGAAGAGGCCCGCTGTGCTATAGATATGGGTTTTTTGCTCGGTATAGGTGGAGTGGTGACGTTTAAGAATTCCGGATTGGCAGCTATTGTGCAGGAAATCGGGGCAGATCATTTGGTGCTGGAAACGGATTCGCCTTATTTGGCTCCGGTTCCTTTCCGGGGGAAAAGAAATGAAAGCGGGTATATACCGCTTATTGCACAAAAAATTGCGGATACCTTGAAGACGGATGTTAAAAAAATAGAAGAAATTACGACTCGAAATGCAATGAATTTATTTACTTTGTAGTTCGAAAACGTATGAAATAAATATGTCATGATGACCAGATCGATCTTAATCATATATACGGGTGGTACTATCGGGATGATCAATGATCCTGAAACCGGCGCTTTGTGTCCGTTTGATTTTGAACAAATCATGAATGCCGTACCCGAAATTAAGGAATTTGGGTTTAAGATTGATAGTTATACGTTGCCTAAGCTGATTGATTCTTCAGATGTAAAGCCTCAATTATGGAAAGAGTTATGTGATATCATTCTGGAGAATTACGAAAAATATTCCGGTTTTGTCATTTTGCACGGTACGGATACAATGGCTTATTCTGCTTCGGCGTTGAGCTTTATGCTCAATAATCTGACGAAACCGGTGGTCTTTACCGGTTCACAATTGCCTATCGGGAAAATCCGGACAGACGGACGGGAGAATCTGATCGCTGCTTTGGAAATTGCAGCGGCAGAAATTGAAGGCAAGGCCGTTGTTCCGGAAGTTTGTATTTTGTTCGGGGCCAAATTGTTCAGGGGTAACCGGACGACAAAAATCAATGCTGAAAGTTTTGATGCTTTTCAGTCGTTTAATTATCCGCCGCTGGCGGAAATAGGTATCCACATTCATTACAATTACGGAGCGATCGATTATGCGCCTCGGATCGGGGAGGTATCTGCTTATACGGATATGGATACCCATATCGCTATTCTGAAGATATTTCCGGGTATCCGGCCTGAATTTATCGATGCCGTTATTGAAATGCCGGGTTTGAAGGGGTTGATTCTGGAGACTTATGGGTCAGGGAATGCGCCGACGGATGAGGTTTTTTTGGGTAAAGTCCGGAAAGCCTGCGAAAAAGGGATATTGATTTACAATGTCACCCAATGCCAGGGAGGAACCGTGGAAATGGGGCGTTATGAAACCAGTCGGGAACTTTTAAGGAGCGGAGTGACAAGCGGATACGATATTACAACGGAAGCTGCCGTATGTAAAATGATGCATTTATTGGCCCGGGAGAAAGACGCTAATGAAATAAAAAAAAGTTTAAATTCGGCTCTAAAAGGAGAAATAACCGTAAATCATATTGGATTTTAACATTTTTTTTGTACCTTGCCCCGTCTTTCGGAGTGTAGTAGGGAGACTCAAAGGTTTGCGAATTAAAATAGAAATATATAGAGTTAAATTTTAATTATTTATAAACTAAAAATCAGTTAAAGAGATCATGAGAAAATTATTTGCACTAATAGCAGTTTTAGGAATGCTTACTATTGGAGCATCGTCTATGCTAATGGCTCAGGAATCAACAGAACCTGCTGCACAAACGGAAACACAGACAACTACGACCCAGACGCTGGATGAAGATGTTGTTGAAAGTACATCAATGCATGCTGCCATCAAACAGAAATTTATCGAAGGTGGTGCCGGATTTATGGCTGCCGTTGTATTGTGTTTGATTTTCGGTTTGGCTGTAGCTATCGAGAGAGTAATTTATTTGAATCTTTCTGATACCAATACCAAGAAATTGGTTAACGGTGTTGAAGATGCATTGAACAACGGCGGTATCGAAGCTGCAAAAGAATATTGCCGCAACGCACGCGGTCCGGTGGCCAGCATCTTTTATCAGGGACTTTCCCGTTACGATCAGGGTGTTGATATGGTTGAGAAATCAGTTGTATCTTACGGTTCAGTACAGATGGGTCTTTTGGAAAAAGGTCTGACCTGGATTTCATTGTTTATCGCTATCGCTCCGATGTTGGGATTCTTGGGAACGGTAATCGGTATGATCGAAGCTTTCGATAACATTCAGGCTGCTGGTGATATGAGTCCGGCTTTGGTTGCAGGAGGTATCAAGGTGGCTTTGATTACGACCGTTGGTGGTTTGATCGTAGCTATGATTCTGCAGATATTCTTCAACTACTGTAATTCAAAAATCGAAGGCATTGTTAACAATATGGAAGATGCTTCAGTAAGTTTGTTGGATATCTTAGTAAAATACAACCAAAAAAATAAATAATCAACCATGACTGAAAAGATATTGAAAATCGTTACCATAGTAATGTTTGCTGTTACGGCGGTGATCTTGGGTATGTTTATCTGGGGAGGTGATGTGCCCGACCAGCAATATACAACACCGGTTTACACAGCTTCATTATTGAATTGGGCATACGTATTATTTGTTATTGCAGTTATTGCAGCAGTAATATTCCCCATTGTGCGGTTGTTTACGAGACCGAAACAGGCTATGAAGAGTTTTATCGGATTGGCTGCTTTGGCTGTCGTTGTTCTGATCGCGTATGCAATGGCTGACGGTACTCCTATGAATATTATCGGTTACAGCGGAACGGACAATGTTCCTTCACGGCTGATTTTCTCGGATACCATTATTTATACGATGTACATTCTGTTTGGAGCAGCTATTATTGCAATTTTTGCAACAGAACTGCTTAGAAAAGTAAGATAATCATTCCCCGGGAGGGAATAGATAAAAACGAAAAATATGGCAAAAAAGACACCAGAAATTAATGCTACTTCGACAGCCGATATCGCTTTCTTGTTGCTTGTATTCTTCTTGGCGACAACGACAATGAACGTAGATTCCGGTATGTTCCGAAAATTGCCGCCATATCAGCAGGATGATACTGAAGTCCCGAAAGTTGCAAAACGTAATATTTTGCAGGTATTGGTGAATAGAAATAACCAGCTTGCTGTAAACGGTGAATTGATGGATGTATCTAAGCTTAAAGAGAGAACCATCGAATTTCTTCTCAATCCGATGAATGACGAAAATTTACCTGAAAAAAAGGTGGAAAACATCGATTTGTTAGGAAATGTAGAAGTGTCGAAAGGTATTGTTTCTTTGCAGAGCGACAAGGGTACTTCCTATGAAATGTATATCGCCGTACAAGATCAGCTTGCAGCTGCTTATAATGAAGTAAGGGATCGGAAAGCGGTGACAAAGTGGGGTAAGAAATATTCAGCCCTGACCTCGGATCAACAGGAAGCGCTCAGAAAGCAGGTTCCCATGTCGATATCTGAAGCAGAACCTAAAAATATAGGAGGGAAAAAATAATGGCAAAATTTAAAAAAGGAGGGAAAAAAGAAACTCCCGCTATTTCTACAGCGTCATTACCTGATATAGTGTTCATGTTGTTGTTCTTCTTCATGGTTAGTACGACGATGCGCGAAGTGACCCTGATGATTCAGAATAATTTACCTGAAGCGACACAGATTGCCAAATTGGAAAAGAAATCGTTGGTAAGTAATATTTACATAGGAAAGCCGACCATGCAATTCCAAAAGGCATACGGAACCGAACCCCGTATTCAGTTGAACGATAAGTTTGCAACTTTACAGGATTTGGGAGCGTTTGTGGCTGCAGAACGTGAAGCCCGGAAAGAAGAAGAAAGAAATAGTATTACCAATAACCTGAAAGTACAATCGGAAACAACGATGGGTATCGTTACGGATGTAAAGCAGGAATTGCGTAAGGCTAATTCTTTGAGAATCAACTACGGAGCCCGTCAGAAAGTGACGAGAAATTAATAAAGAAAAAAAGGGGATTTCAAATCCCCTTTTTCTTTCAAATTTTATTATCTTTGCAATCGCAATTGGTCCCGTAGTTTAATGGATAAAATGAAGGATTCCGGTTCCTTTGATATGGGTTCGATTCCCGTCGGGATCACTGACAAAAAGCCAATCGGCAACAAGTTTAGTAAAAGTCTGCAATATCTTGATATTGCAGACTTTTTCTTTTCCTGTAATTTATAAAGAATGCAGGATAAAAGCGGGGACGTACCAATTTCCGTTTGTTTTTTATGAGTTCATTTGCGATGGAAGCAACAGCAGGATATAGAACGGTATCATATCCAGTTTGATCAAATGATTGCGGATTTCGTTCAGTGCTTTGGATATATGTTTTTCCACGGCCTTTTCGCTGATATGGAGTTTTTCGGCTATTTCTTTATTTCTTAGATGCTCTTCGCGGCTCAATAGGAACACTTTTCTGCATTGTGGTGGAAGGGTATCGACAAAAGAGTCGATTTCTCCTTTTATTTCTTTAAGCAGCAATGTATCGTACTGGTTGTAATCCAGAATTTCACGGTTCAACAGGATATCTGTGGTTTCCGGTACATCGGTCCGGCGTTGTATCAGTACGGAATTGAGATGATTGATCGATTTGTTGTAAATGGCTTTGTATAAATAGGGCTTAATGGGTTTCTCGAAATCGATACTTTCTTTTTTTATCCAAAGAGCCATAAAAACATTTTGTGCGATATCTTCAGCGGTTTGCCAGTCATTGACATAGCGATAAGCATAAGTGACCATTGATTGGAAATATTTGTCAAATAGCTCTTTGAACAGAGTTATCTCATTGTTTTTATAGTTTGTTTTTAATTTTCTCATCCAGGTGGCCGTACTTGTTATTTTACAAACTTAAACTATTTTTCAATAAAAACAATTTTTTTAGTTATCAGGTAGGGTAATCTCTTTTTAACTTGTGATAGATATAAAGAGGTTTAAGTTTCGGAATTTTAATATATGGATAGGAGATGAACGGTATAATTGTAAAATATCTGCAGGGAGAAGCTACTGATGAAGAAAAACGGCTGTTTTTGGATTGGTTGAGAGAAAGTTCTGAAAATAGAAAACTTTTCTCGCAAATGCGTGATATTTGGCTGGTGTCGGGAAAATCACCTTTGGCCGATTCGGATTATGCCAGGAGAGCATTCCGGCATTTTGAGGCGGAAGTGAGGGCTATGGATACGAGACGAAAGCGTATCCGTTTGCATGCTTGTATCCGAAAGGCCGCAGCGGTTATTTTCTGTATTCTCTGTCTGACAGGCGGTTATTTTACCGGGAGCCGGAACTACTTGGGACAGCACGGACAAGCGGAAGCGAGTGTGATGAACCGGGTGATTATAGGCAAAGACAGTAAGGGTGTTGTTACTTTGCCCGACGGAACGCGGGTTTGGCTGAATGCAGACAGTAAATTGATCTATCCGGAGGTATTTGACTCTGATTGCCGGAGGGTGTCTCTGGAAGGTGAAGGTTATTTCGAAGTAATAAAAAACGAAAAAATGCCTTTCTATGTAGAGACAAACGGTATGTCGGTTCATGTGCTCGGTACCCGTTTCGATGTGAAAAACTACGAATCGAAAGCGACGAGCGAAACTACTTTACTAACCGGCAGGGTTGAGGTATTTTTTCCCGGTACGCAAAAAAAAGCCATTCTTGAACCGAATCAGAAAATCACCTGTGACAAACAAACCGGCACTTATCGGTTGACGAAGGTCAATGCGGCTGATTATATTCTTTGGATTAATGAAAGACTGGTTTGTACGAATGAGACATTGGCAGTTGTCCTGTATCGGATGAAACGGTGGTATGGAATAGAAATCGTGTGCGATCAAGGGGTTCCGTTGGAACAGCGTTTATCACTGGTGATCCGGAAAGAATCGCCGGATGAAATATTTGAACTTCTGGAAATGATTGTTCCGGTAAAATATAGAATCGATGGTGACAGAGTCGTGGTAAGCCCGGCAGGCAGATAGAACAGATTATCAATTTAATAAATTTATGGCTTATGGTTTGATAAAAACAAATATTTAAAAACAGGCAGACGCTGTTAGCATCTGCCCGGAATCAAATTAAACAAACTGCTCACAAAGGTAAGAGCGTGTGAGCAATATGTAAAACTTAAACATTGCAAATGTATGAAAAAAAAATCCATGTATGGGTGTATTATGCCCATTCTTAACATTAATTCATTCGGGAAAATGAAACCGATATTTCTATTCGTTGTCATTTCCCTGTTCCAGGTATTCGTACAGGAAAGTTATGCCCAAAGTACAAAAATCAACTTGAAATTGTCAGACGTTACACTCGGTGAAGCGATTAAAACCATTGAAGCAGAAACACAATTTGTATTCTTTTTTAATAATTCTGTTGTTGATTTGAATAAGAAAGTGAATATAAATATACGCAACGGCAGTATTCGCGAGGTATTGAGCCGGATTCTTGCTTCTTACAAGTATCGAATTGAAAACAATAAGATCGTATTACTCGGTAACGAAAAACAGGAAGATGGTAAAATAACCGGTACGATTGTCGATGCGTCCGGTTTGCCGATTATCGGAGCCAATGTGGTCGTAAAAGGGACTAGTAGCGGAACGAGTACCGATGTAAACGGTCATTTTTCGCTGGAGGTATCCCAGGGTGTTAAATTACAGATTTCCTATATCGGCTATGTTACAAAAGAAATTACGGTAGGTAACAGGACGGACTATTTTATCGAATTGGCTGAGGATTTGCAGACATTGGACGAAATCGTGGTGGTCGGTTATGGAACGGAAAAGAAAGTAAACGTAATCGGTTCTATCGCCTTGATAGGTAGCAATAAGCTGGAAAGTCGTTCGACACCGCAGCTTTCTAACGCATTGACCGGGCAAATGGCCGGTGTTACCGTTATTCAGCGAACGGGAAGGCCGGGAGCCGGAGGTGGAGAAATCCGTGTTCGTGGTGTTGGTTCTTTCGGAGGAGAAAGTAATAAATCGGATGCATTGGTTTTGATCGACGGTATACCGGGTTCATTAAATGACATCAATGCAGAAGATGTGGAGTCTATTTCCGTATTGAAAGATGCTTCGACAGCGGCGATATATGGTTCCCGTGCAGCGAACGGGGTTATTTTGGTGACAACTAAAACAGGACGTGAGGGGAGAATAACGGTAAACTACAGCGGTTATGTCGGATTTAACAAACCGACAGAATTACCGGAGTTTGTCGATACTTGGGAATATGCTACGATTTATAATGAGGCTGTAGGCAGGCAGGCTTATACGCCTGAAGAAATTCAGAAGTTTAAAGATGGAAGTGATCCCGATCGCTATGCCAATGCCCGTTATCTGGACGAACTTTTTTCCCGAAACGGTTTTCAAACCGGTCACAACCTTACCGTTAACGGTGGAAACACACAAAATAAGTATATGATATCGTTCGGTTACCTGCGACAGAACGGGATCATAGAACGTAATGATTACCAGCGTTATAATGCTCGAGTGAACATGATTAATGGTATATTTCCTAATCTGACATTATCCACACGTTTGTCCGGTGTTTATTCCATACGTAACGAACCGTTGGCTCCGGGAGGGGACGATGCTGCAGAAATGATCAATATGATCAGTAAAGCGGTGCGTTTTCCGGGGTTGACGCCTTCTGTACTTTCCGACGGGTCGTTCGGTTTGGGACGTGAGGGCCATGGTACACCTCCGGCATGGATCAAGAGCGGTTCGTTTTTTGAAAATCCCTGGTTTTCCGTAAATGCCAATCTACGTCTGGATTACAAGCCTGTCAAGGACCTCACGTTGTCGGCTATCGGCGCTTATACTTATTCAAATGGTGAAAGACGTACTTACCGAGCTACGATGAAACTGACAGGTGGTCAGCTTTTGGGACCTTCGAGCCTGACTCATTTTATGGGTAAAACTATTTATAAAACCTTTCAGGCGACAGCCGATTACAATAAGCGGATCGGCGGACATCATCTGAATGCCTTATTGGGATATTCCTGGGAGCAGGAGGATAACAGGGGTGTGCAGGGTTCGCGTGATAAATTTCCGGGCAATGATTTGCCTTATCTGAATGCCGGTTCGCCCGATAATCAGAAAGCCTCGGGAGGAGGATATGGTTGGGCGCTTCAATCCTATTTCGGTCGGTTGAAATATAATTTTAACGAGCGTTATTTATTGGAGTCTACCGTGCGTTACGACGGTTCATCCCGCTTTCCTAAAAACAAGAAGTTCGGTTTGTTTCCTTCGGTAGCTGCCGGTTGGAGAATTTCGGAAGAAAGCTTTTTTAAAGAGAGCGAGCTCTTATCGTGGGTATCGGCTTTGAAGCTAAAAGTGTCGTGGGGACGCTTGGGAAACCAGAATATAGGTAATTATCCTTATCAATCCGTATATGTATTGGGGCAAAATTATCCCTTCGGTGAAAATTTTGCACAGGGAGCTGCTGTGACGACTGCCATCGATCCCACTATAAAATGGGAAGAAACAGAGACGATCGACGGCGGGATCGAAGCAACGCTTTGGAATGGGCTTTTGAGTTTCGGTGTTTCTTATTTTACCCGTAAAACATACGATATTTTGTATCGGCCAAGCGGAAGCATATCTTCTGTGTTGGGACAGGGTATTTCCGTTATGAACACCGGAAAACTGAAAAATTACGGGTGGGAATTTGAAATCGGGCATCGTCACCGTGTCGGAGAGTTTGTGTATCACCTGAATGCCAATTTGAGTATTATCAGGAATGAATTACAAACATTAGGAGTTGGTAATGTGGAGCAATTGAACGGTATGGTGGGGAATGGAAGCGATTTATTTGTCGGTTATCCTATACAGATGTATTACGGTTATCTTTCAGACGGGGTTTTCCTGAATGATGCTGATATTCAGGCCTGGCATGATCAAAAAAAGGTAACACCGAATGCAAAACCCGGAGATATCCGTTATAAAGACATCAGTGGGCCAGACGGCAAACCGGATGGAATAATCGATCCTAATTACGATCGGGTGTACTTGGGAACACGTATTCCGAAATTTACTTTCGGTTTTAATCTGGAAGCGGAATATAAAGGATTCGATCTGGCTATTTTGATTCAAGGCGTGGCCGGAGTCAAAGGCTCTTTGGGAGATTTTGCCGGTTATGCTTTCAGGGGAGACGGAAATATCCAAAGGTGGCAGGCTGACGGACGTTTCAGGCCGGAAAAACCGGTACGTTATCCTAAATATCCACGGGTAGAGGACTTGAGCAATTCCGTCAGTCCCAATATTGTGACTTCTGATTTTTGGATTTTGAATGCTTCTTATGTCCGTTTAAGAAATATTCGACTGGGCTACTCGTTTCCTAAGAAATGGATGCATTCAGCCAAGTTGGGCGGATTACGCCTCTATGTTCAGGCTGAGAATCCGCTGTCGTGGAATAAATACAGAAAAGGATGGGATCCGGAGCAGAATACCAATGGCAACTATTATCCCATTCTGGCGACTTATACCTTCGGTGTCAACTTAAATTTTTAATGGTTATGGTAAAGATAAAATATACAATTGTTTGTTTGCTGATATATGTGCTTGCATGTATATCTTGTGATCTGGAACGTTTCCCGTTGGATCAGTTTTCGGAAGAGAGTTTCTGGACCAGTGAAGATAACGCGACACTCGCTCTGACTGGTATTTATAAAGCAAATATTCTGTTTAATTCCCCGGAATACGGGCCTACGGACTGGTGGTCGTATGGAGGGTTGTTGTTTATGGAATTTCCTACGGACAATGCCTATGATCGCCGGGGGACCAATTCTAATTTTTATAAAATGACCAATGGGGCTTTGTTGCCTAATAACGGTTATGTTAGCGCATATTGGAGCAATTCATACGCTAAAATTACACGTTGTAACCGTTTTCTCGAAGGGGTTTCGAAATTGACAGATGAGGCCGTCAGAACCCGTTTGACGGCCGAAGCCCGTTTTATAAGGGCTGCTCAGTATTTTTACCTGTCTTCTTTTTTTCATGACGTGCCTTTGGTAACGAAAGTGCTGACGAAAGATGAAGCCAATATGGTGGAAAAGGCGTCCAAAGCCCGAATCACGGATTTTATTATCCAGGAATTTACCGAAGCGGCAGCCGATTTACCCCGTTTTAAAGATTTGCAGACAAATGAAACGGGACGGGCTACTAAACAAGCGGCTCTTGCCTTTTTGGGACGTACCTGTTTAGGGGCTAAAATGTATCCTGAGGCGGCGGCAGCTTACAAACAAATCATTGATTTCGGGGATAATGATATCGATCCGAATTATCAGTCGATTTTTTTACCCAGTAATGAAAACAGCAGCGAGAATATTTTTTCAATGCAATATTTAGAGAATCTGGCCGGAATGGCATTGATGCAGCATGCATTACCCGTAAAAGACGGCGGATGGTGTCTGATCAATGTAGCAGGAGGGTTGTTCGAGGCATACGAATTTACGGACGGAACGCCTTTCAGTTATAACAGCCCACTTTATGATCCTGCAGATCTGGGTAAAAACCGCGATCCTCGTTTGAATTATACGATTTATTATAACGGAGCTGTTTTTAAAGGAAAGGTCTATGATTGCCACCCTGATTCCAATAGTCCGGATAAAGTGGCGGGCGGTCAAACGACCCAAACGGGGCTGATGATGCGTAAATATTTTGATGAGGCATATTCGGGGGATAAGAATAGTTATGGAGGGAATGTTCCCGTTATCCGTTATGCCGAAGTTTTGCTGAGTTATTTGGAGGCTAAGCTGGAAGCCGGAGAGGTGATTACACCGTCTTTGTTGAACGAAACGATCAATAAAGTAAGAGGGCGTGCCAGTGTAATGATGCCGTCTGTAACACAGACAAACCCCGATTTGCTCCGGCCTCTTTTGAGGAATGAACGCCGGGTGGAACTGGCAATGGAGGGTATTCGTTACTGGGATTTGCTTCGCTGGGAAATTGCTCATGAGGTGCTTAACGGATATATTTTTGGTGCGCCTTTTCCCGGATCGGTGCGGACAAGCCCTACTCCGGACGGAACGGTTGATCAATACGGCAGATGGTACGTAAATCAACGCGCTTTCCGTAGAGATATGGATTATAAATGGCCGATCCCCCAAGGGGAACAGGACATTAATCCGAATTTACGTAATTGATTCAGAGAATGGGAATGAAGAAAAAACAAATATGGACTGTGATCTTTTCATTGTTATGGGGTGGATTGACGGCACAGGAAGCCATATCGGTCTTTTTACCGGAAAATCCGTCGAAGGAAGAAGTGATACGATTGGCAACGGAAGTCCGTCCGTCGTATCGGCAACTGGATTATCAGCAGCGGGAAATGTTGGGTTTTATACATATCGGGATGAATACGTTTACCGGTATGGAATGGGGTACAGGGAAGGAAAGTCCTTCCCTGTTCAATCCTTCGCAATTAAATGCCGGCGAGTGGGTGAGAATATTCAAAGAGGCAGGAATTACAGGCATTATTCTGGTCGCGAAACACCACGACGGCTTTTGTGTATGGCCGAGTAAGTACACTTCGCATACCGTAGCGCATTCTCCATGGCGGGAAGGTAAAGGAGATTTGGTCAGAGAGGTTGCTGAGGCTTGCCGGGAGTATGACGTGAAATTATGTTTGTATCTGTCTCCTTGGGATATGCATGAAAAAACATACGGAACAGAAGCATATAATGATTATTATATCCGTCAGTTGGAGGAATTGCTGACGGAGTACGGACCGGTTTATTTACTTTGGTTTGACGGGGCCGGGATCACAAGCGACGTGAGTGGTCGAGAGATGCCTTTCGATTGGGAGCGGATATTCGGCAGAGCCCGGGAATTGCAGCCCGGTGTTATACTTTCAGGCAATGCGCCCGATATACGTTGGGTGGGTAATGAAAAAGGGAAAGGACGTGAAACGGAATGGTGTGTGCAGGGGATAGACAATAACGAAAGGTTGTTCGGATCGCTGCCGGGATATGATCCGACATTATCCGATTTGGGCAGTATAGATGATTTAATGAAGAGAAAGCGTTTGGTTTGGTATCCTTCCCGGGGAGGACTTCCTTTACGTAAAGGATGGTTTTACAATGAGCGGGATGACAATACGATTAAGTCTTTGTCTTATTTGGTGAATAGTTATTTTGAGACGGTCGGACAAAATTCGAATTTGTTGCCCAACTTGTCTCCTGGTCCTACAGGACAAATTCCGGAAAAAGACGGCCGACGTTTGATTCAGTTCGGGGAGATCATTTCCCGTATGAAGCGGATGGATTATGCCAAGGGTGCTGTTGTGACGGCTATTGCGGGGTGGGAAGGAGAAACCCCTTCGGACGTGATTACCGATGATACGCCTTTTACTTCCTGGCATACGGCGGATGGGACGACACTTGCCGTGGCGGAGGTACAGTTGAGAAAGCCTGCTCTGATCAATGTGATAAAATTACAAGAAAATGTCTGTGATTTCGGTCAGCGTGTCGAACGCTTTGCTATCGATGTATGGAACGGTAAAGACTGGAAAGAAGTAATACAAAGTACGACCATTGGATTCAGAAAGATGCTCCGTTTGCCAGAACCTGTTTTGGCTGACCGGTTTCGGATACGTTTTATGGATGCCCGGGTGTCTGTTTCTTGGGGTAATTTATCCATGTACTATTTGGAGCAACTACCCGGTGAAGAAGAAGAGCGGCAAAAACGGAATGCGGTGCCTTCTGCTTGTATTCGAATAAAATTGGACGGAATAACTTCCCTTTCGGGTGATGAAAAAACGTTATCCGATGGAGATGTACATTCCCGTTGGGACGGTGAAATAGAAAAAGGGCTTGCTGCATTTATTTTAAAATTGGACAGTCCGCGTGATTTGTCCGGATTTTCTTATTATCCGGTAGAAAATGGTCTGGGCCATATTGAAAATTATTCTGTCAGAGTGAGTACGGACGGGAAACATTGGGGGAGACCGGTTGTTTCGGGACGGTTCGGAAATATAACCAATAACCCGGTAGAGCAAATTGTTTTGTTCGACGCCGATCGTGTACTGTATGTGAAATTTGAAATTCTGAGTACGACTTCGGGGACGAAAAAATTCTCTATAGCCGAATGTGGTTTGCTTGAAAAATGATATATTTAATTTGTAAATAATCAATCGGTAATTTTATGAAACGATATTTATTTCTCACTTGTTTTTCTTCACTGGCCTGTGTAACCGGGAGTGCCACTCAGAAAAGCGAAAAGCTCAATCCTGATTCGGCAGACCGCCGATGCCCCAATGTTTTGATTATCTATGCCGATGATTTGGGGTACGGTGATTTGGAATGTTATGGAGCGAAAAATGTGCAGACTCCCCATATAAATCGATTGGCAGCGGAAGGTATACGTTTCCGTAATGCACATGCCACGGCAGCGACGAGTACGCCTTCGCGCTATTCGATGCTTACGGGGGAATATGCCTGGCGACGTCCCGGAACGGATGTTGCGGCCGGGAATGCCGGAATGATCGTCCGTCCGGAGCAATATACCCTGGCGGATATGTTTAAGAATGCCGGATATGTTACTGCCGCAATCGGGAAATGGCATTTGGGATTGGGGGATAAGGACGGGCAACAGGATTGGAATGCTCCGCTTTCGGCTGCATTGGGCGACCTGGGTTTTGACTATTCATATATAATGGCTGCGACAGCCGATCGTGTCCCCTGTGTTTTCATAGAAAACGGCAAAGTTGCCGACTACGATCCGGAAGCTCCGATAGAAGTGAGCTACCGGAAACCGTTCGAAGGGGAACCGCTGGGGAAAGATCATCCGGAGTTGCTTTATAATCTGAAATCAAGTCACGGACACGATATGGCAATTGTGAACGGTATCGGGCGTATCGGTTATATGAAGGGAGGGGGAAAGGCACTCTGGAAAGATGAGAATATTGCCGATTCCATCACTACCCATGCCATCGGTTTTATCCGGGAGCATAAGGACAGGCCTTTTTTTATGTATTTCGCCACAAACGATATACATGTTCCCCGTTTTCCGCATGAGCGTTTTCGTGGAAAGAGTCCGATGGGGTTGCGGGGAGACGCTATCGTGCAATTCGACTGGAGTGTGGGGCAAATCATCGATGCCTTGGATAAATTGGGGCTGGCAGAAAATACGCTTATCATTCTTTCCAGTGATAACGGGCCTGTCGTAGATGACGGATATCAGGACCGTGCGGAAGAACTTTTGAACGGACATAGTCCCGCAGGATCGCTTCGCGGTAACAAATACAGTGCATTTGAAGGAGGAACCCGTATTCCTGTCATTGTCAGATGGCCCGGTCAGGTTCCTCCTGACCGGATATCCGATGCTCTGGTGTCGCAAATCGACTGGTTCGCTTCACTGGCTTCGCTGGTAGGGGCTGAATTGCCGAAGGGGGCAGCTCCCGACAGTTTCGATTACCTTGGTACGTGGTTGGGTAAGAATCAGACAGATCGCCCCTGGGTGATAGAACAGGCTGCCAACCATACTTTGTCCGTACGTACTAAAGACTGGAAATACATCGAACCGAACGACGGTCCTGCCCTGATTACCTGGGGGCCGAAAATAGAAACGGGTAATCTGAGTACTCCGCAATTGTACCGTATCGCCGACGATGTTGCTGAACGGGACAATACGGCATTACTTTATCCTGATGTCGTTTTCGAATTGCAGAATATACTGAGGCGTGTCAGGATGAAGAATCTCAAGCCCTGACGGGATAAAATGCGATGTATTCCGATTATACAGCTCTGATATCCGTTCGGTATCAGAGCTTTTTACATACCTATGGCAATCAACTGAATGAAAATAATCAGGAATACCATAGCGATGGGATAAACGGTTGCATAAGCGACGCTGGGAGCATCGCTGTCGGTCATGGATCCGGCTGCTGCTAAGCCCGGCGTACTGGTCATACCGCCGGTAATGGTTCCCAGTAAATCGAAAATATTGATTTTAAAAATGAAATAGCCGATAACGGAAGCAATGAGCATGGGTATTAAAGTGATGGCCATACCTACGCCGAAAAGGGTCCAGCCGCTTTCCCGGAAGGTGGCGACCAGGTTTGCGCCGGCAGAGGTACCTACTTCGGCTAAAAAAAGCAAGAGTCCCAATTGACGCAGCAATAGGTTGGCGGCTCCGGACATCGACCAGATAATAGGACCGGTTTTACCGAGCGAGCTCAATACTAAAGCCGTCAGCAATATTCCTCCGGTCAAGCCGGGAGAAAAAGAGAAACTATCGGAGAAAGAGATGTTTATTTTCCCGACCAGTACCCCCAATACGATTCCCATGGCAATGGGGAAAAAGTCCGTATCGGAAAGCCGTTTTTCATCGTTACCGAGGAGCTTGGACAGTTCTTTCAGGCTATCCTGGTGGCCGACGGATAATAGCTTGTCTCCGAATTTCAGTATTAATCCGGGATCCGGCGAAAGGTCGATACCGCTTCGTCTTATGCGGGTTATGGTACAACCGAATGTTTCCTGTAAATTGAGGCTACCCAATGTTTTTCCGATGACTTCTTTGCGGGTGAGCAATAGGGATTGAATTTCGTAAGAAGTGGCCAGCGGCAAATCCTCCTGGACGGCTTCTCCGACCAACATCCCCAGTTGTTGCAGGGCAGATGCGCTACCGACGGCTTTAATCAGATCGTTTTGGAATAAAACGGTTTTCGAAGTCGGGATGGAAGTCGAATCTTCGTGTTTTATCCGGGAAATGACGGCACCTGTCATGGTACGTACCTGAAGCTGTATCAGGCTTTTTCCGAAAATATTCTCGTTTGTAACCCGGAAGGTGCCTGTCTGTAATGCCGGGAATTTGTCACGTTGTTGAAGTTCCAGCCGTTTTTCCTCCTGTTTTAAATTTATTTTCAGGATACCGGGCAACAGCTTTACGAATAAAATAACCCCGATAACCCCGAAAGGGTAGGCGATACCGTATCCGATGGATGCGGCTGAAGATTGTGTGCTGTCGATGGCTGCGGCCAAACCGGGCGTACTGGTCAGCGCCCCGGCGATCAGGCCGACGACTTCCGGCGTATTCAAGTCGAAGATATATTTGCAGATAACACCGGTAATACAGGCTGATCCAATAATTAATAAGGTAAGTAGTATCAGCATTTTTCCTTTGGATTTAAAGGAATGAAAAAAGCCGGGACCGGCTTGTATGCCGATGGTAAAAATGAACAATACCAAGCCGAAGTTTCCCAGTTCTTTGGGAATAATCACGCCGAAATGTCCGAAAAGTAAAGCGATGAAGATTACGGCAGAAACGTCCAGTGATATGCCCCGGAAATTTACACGTCCCAATACAAATCCCAATGCTACGATCAGGAATAAGGCAAAATAAGAAGATTGCAATAAGCTTTCTAACATAGGATCAATAAAAAGGTTTATATACTAAATAGTGAATATGCGGTTTCCAATGGCGTGATCCCGTATGGGAACCTTGGGTCTGCCGTTTTATTATTTAAGTGAATTCGAGCCCTAAGGCCGAAAGCTGTTCCCAATAGGTGGGAAAGGATTTCGATACAACCTCCTGATCGACGATTGTTAGGCCGGGATGTTTCAGGGCTGCCGGGGCAAATGCCATGGCCATGCGGTGATCGTTGTATGTCATGATCCGGGGATGTGTTTGCGCCTGCCTGCGCTCCCCGTTCCATATCAGTTGGCTGCCATCCCCGGTTGTCAGGATGTATCCTAGCTTTTTTAATTCGGTAATTAACGCGCTGATCCGGTCGGTTTCTTTAATCCGTAACGTTTCTACACCCGAAAATTCGAAAGGAATATTTCGTATACAGCAGGCTACGGCAAAAGATTGTACCAGATCGGGCATTTCTGTGAAATCGTATTTTAAACCGGTTGGGTCTGAATTTTTTCTCTCAATGACGACTCCCTGTGAGGTGAAACGGGTATGCACTCCCAGTTGTTTCCAAACCTCCGTTTGGTGCGAGTCTCCTTGCAGGCTTTCGGGTAGAAGGCCGGGTAAAATGATTTGTCCGCTTTCAGTCATAGCCAATAGCTCATAGAAATAAGAAGCTCCGCTCCAGTCGGACTCTACCCGGTAGTGTACCGGACGATAATTTCCCGGTTTTACGTGTATACAATGTCCTTTTACGGATATTTCAGCTCCGAATTCCCGTTGCAAGGCGATGGTCATATCTATGTATGTACGGGAAACGATTTTACCGGTTAATGTCAGTTGCAATCCGTCTGCCATATAAGGAGCGATCATCAGAATCGCTGAAATATACTGGCTGCTGACAGAGGCCGGTATTTCGATGGCGCCCCCTTTCAGGTATGAACCGTAGATGCGTAAAGGGGGATAACCGTTTTGGCCTGCATATTCGATATGTGCTCCCAGCTTGTTGAGGGCATCTACCAGTACTCCGACAGGACGTTGCTGCATACGTTCAGAGCCTGTGATTTCCCAGCGTCCGACAATACGTGAAAGAAAAGCTGTCAGAAAGCGCATGGCTGTACCCGCATGACCGATATTGAAATGGCAGTCGTCAGAATTCAGCACTTCCAGCATGTGGTTGGTGTCGTCGCAATCCGACAGATTTTCAACCGGCATATCGCTGTCCGATAAAGCGTTCAGTATCAATACCCGGTTGGAAATACTTTTTGAAGCCGGTAGCTTCACTTCTCCGTTTATTGTTTGAGGTATAGAATTCAGGCTTATTTCCATACGTTTTATCTTACTTCTGTTTTAATGCTTGCAATGCTTGCTCTATCTCTTCCCGGGAACAATAATTGTCAATAGAAAATGCTCCCGGTTCTTGTAATAAGGTAAAGTTTACACCTTCCCGGTCGTTCTTTTTATCGTGTAACATGAGTTCGTATAGGGTAGAATCGTCTTCGGATACCATGTATTCCGGATAGATATTCCGGATAAAACGGACGATTTTTTCGTATAAAGCAGAGTTAAACCCCATTTTCCGGACGGATAGGTAAAGTTCTGCAATCATACCGTATGCTACTGCTGCACCGTGTGATAATTCCCGGCCGGAGCTGATAGCTGCGCTTTCTAAAGCATGTCCTGCGGTATGTCCGAAATTTAAAGCTTTCCGGATACCTGCTTCTTTGGGGTCACTTTGTACTACAGCATATTTGATTTCCACGGACTCTTGTATCAGGGAAGAAAAGTTTACCCAATCGATATGAGTCAGGTCCAGTTGCAGGATTTTTTCAAAATGTTTCCCGCCTGCCAGTAAAGCGTGTTTCAGCATTTCCCCGCAACCGGATAAAAGCTGAGTGTACGGCAGGGTTTTCAGGAAGCAGCTATCGATAATGACTTTGGAAGGAAGTGCGAATGTGCCGATTTCATTTTTCAGACCGTTGAAATTGATGCCTGTTTTTCCTCCGACGGAGGCATCTACCTGGGCTAAAAGCGTTGTCGGGATATTGACGCATTTTATGCCCCGCTTGAAGCAGGAAGCTGCAAAACCTCCGATGTCCGTTACGAGGCCTCCTCCGATATTTACCAATACCGAATTTCTCCGGGCTCTCTGATCCGATAATACTTTCCAGATATAAGCGGCACTTTCCAATGACTTATGGGCTTCACCTTCTTGTATCGATATTCGGTGGGTCTCTTTTATCCGGGTCAGATTGAGAAAAGGAAGACAGTACTGAGCCGTATTGTGATCGGTCAGTATAAAAATATCTTCCGGTTTGAAACCCTGCAGACAATCGTCGAGAACAGTCCGTATATCCGAAGTGAAAATTATATTCTCCATATCAATAAGTTTGAGACAAAGATAGGGCGAAAAACAAAAACTAAAAATTAATTCGGTTTGTAATGTTTTCAGACTGGTGATTTAAATCCAGCGAATACCGGTCGGAATGATCATTTTTTTTGATAAAGTTAAAGCATTGTATTTTGCCGGATAGGAACTTAGCGGCGTTTTTGAAAAAAGCGTTTTACAGGCTCACTGCATTCGGGCTCGAGAATACCGGAAGTAATTTTGGTGCGGGGGTGAAGCACTGCCGGGCTTAACCGGCTGAATCCCCGCTGGGAGTCGGAAGCTCCGTATACCAATTCCCCGAGTTGGGCCCAGGCCATTGCTCCGGCACACATGGTACAGGGTTCCAGGGTGACATAAAGGGTGCATTCGTTCAGGTATTTTCCGCCAAGAGCGGCTGCCGCCATCGTGATGGCGACCATTTCAGCGTGAGCTGTCACATCATTGAGCCGTTCGGTCTGGTTGTGGGCCCGGGCGATGATTTTGCCTTTGCAAACGACGATTGCCCCTACCGGAATTTCGCCTTCCTCTTCCGCCAGAGATGCTTCTTCTAATGCCTTGCGCATGTATAACTCGTGTGTCATATATCTGATTTTGAGCAGGGTTGAAGAGCCCCTTTTATTTGTGTATTTGAGTGCAAAAATAAGGGAAAAATTACAATCGTTTGAGTTTTTTGTCGGTTTTATAAATTGAAAATATTTGGGAGGCATTCGTTTTATTGTTATTTTTAACGGCGGAAAATAGAGGAGAGAGACTTATAAAGTATATTCTAAATCAAATAATTATTTAAAATTTTAACTATGCAGTCAATTGATACTTATGATTTCAGAGGTAAAAAAGCTTTGATACGTGTAGATTTTAATGTGCCTTTGAATGACAAATTTGAGATCACGGATGACACGCGTATGCGGGCAGCTATTCCGACGATTAAAAAAGTATTGGCCGGAGGAGGTGCTGTGATTTTAATGTCACACCTGGGACGTCCGAAGAATGGTCCGGAAGATAAATTTTCACTGAAACATATTCAAAAACATCTGGAAGAATTAACCGGAGTGAAGGTAAAATTTGCAGATGATTGTATCGGAGAAAGTGCAAGAAAAGAAGCAGCTTCATTGAAACCGGGAGAAATCCTGTTGTTGGAAAATCTGCGTTTCTATAAAGAAGAAGAAAAAGGAGACGAAGAGTTTGCCCGTAAATTGGCTGATTTAGGTGATGTTTGGATCAATGATGCTTTTGGAACGGCTCACCGTGCTCACGCTTCTACAGCTGTTATCGCTAAATTCTTCCCGAATGATAAATTGTTCGGCTATGTGATGAAAGGTGAACTGGATGCTGTAGATAACGTGATGAAAAATCCGCAACGTCCGTTTACCGCAATCATGGGAGGATCGAAAGTATCTTCTAAGATCGATATTATTATGAACCTGATGGGTAAGGTGGATAACCTGATCCTGGGTGGAGGTATGACTTATACCTTTAAAAAAGCTTTGGGCGGTCATGTCGGTTCTTCTATTTGTGAGGAAGATAAGTTGGAGTTGGCCCGTGAGATTATGCAAAAAGCAAAAGACGCAGGTGTTAATCTGGTGCTTTCAGATCAGGCTGTCGTTGCCGATGCTTTTAGTAATGATGCTAACACGCAGGTATGTGATCCGATGAATATTCCCGACGGTTGGGAAGGTTTGGATATCGGTCCGGCTACCCGTGAAAAGTTTGCCAGGGTAATTGAAAATTCCAAGACGATTCTTTGGAATGGTCCGGTAGGGGTTTTTGAAATGCCGAAATTTGCAGAAGGTACGAAGGCTGTGGCAGATGCTATTGTAAAAGCGACGGAGAAAGGTGCTTTTTCATTGATCGGCGGCGGCGATTCGGTGGCTGCAATCAATCAGTTTGGATTGGCGGATAAAGTTAGCTATGTATCTACCGGAGGTGGTGCATTGCTTGAATATATCGAAGGCAAGAAATTGCCGGGGATTGAGGCTATTCGTGGGGAGTAATAGTCTTTAACTGATTTAGGTGACAGCCGAAGTTTTTAACTTCGGCTGTTTTATTTCAGTTCAGTAATGTCTGGAAATTTTTAGGTTTTCCGGCTAAAATAAATACGTCGTCCTGACCGACGATAAAACTGTTTTCCGGTTTATCGATTAATTCAAGCCGGTTTTTCCCGTGTTCTTCTCCGTTTACCGGGTGCTTGATGGCAATGAGTTTCAGGCCTAAATTTTTTTCGAATTCCACATCTCCCAATTGGCGGCCGATAAAAGGAGCGGGTAATTTCATTTCGTATATAAAGTAGTTTGGGGTTACCATATACGAATAAATGGAAGTTGTCAATTCTATTTTCAAAGCGAAGAAATCCGCATATTCTTTTTCCGGACGCACAATTTCTGTAATTCCCATAGCTTTCAGAATTGTTGAATGCAGGTCGGAAATCGAACAGGCAACAATTCGTTTGGCTCCGTTTTCCTTCAATGTGGCAACAGCCATAACGGAAGCTCCGATGTCTTTCCGAATGGCTACGAAAATAATATCCGCATCTTTTAATGGCAGGGTTCTTATAGCTTCCCGGCTGTTGATGTTCAGACTGATTGTGTTTTTGATGCTGTTCTGGTACTCGTTTATTTTGTCGATATCTTTGTCAATTCCCAAAACTTCGTGTCCCAGGTCGGTGAGCCGTTGTGCCAGTGCTATTCCGAAATTGCTGAGTCCGATGATGATGCAGTTCATATGTATTGGTTTTAGTTATAAGTTAAAGAATGACTCTTTCTTCGGGATAACGGTAGGGCTGTGAAAGTTGTTGCCTTGCGATACCCGTGAGTAAGGTAATGAGTCCGACTCTGCCGACAAACATCGTGAGGCTGATAATAATTTTACCTGCAATGCTTAATTCGGGCGTCAGTCCCAGTGTCAATCCGACCGTACTGATGGCAGAAATGACTTCGAATGTAGCTTCTGTAACGGACACGTGATTTTCTGTGAGTAACAGAAGCAAGGTTGCGATTCCGATCCAAAGTACAGACAATAGGATGATAGCATGTGCCCGTCTTACATTTTCAGACGGAATCTGACGGCGGGCTATTTCAACGTTGTTTTTATTCCGGATAACGCTGAAAATATTTTTAATGGCAATGGTGAATGTTGTTGTTTTAATACCGCCACCGGTTGACATCGGAGAGGCTCCGATCCACATCAGAAGCATAGTGACGAAGATTGTCGGAGGTAAAAGGCTGGCCATGTCTATGCTGCTGAATCCCGCCGTACGGGGCGTTACCGCACTCATAAAAGAAATGGCCAGTTTACCGGAAAAAGGCAGGTCTTTCAACGTATTGTTGTATTCCAGACCCAGGAAAAGACAGGTGCCCCCAATCACCAGAATCAGGGTCATCGGGATGACAATACGTGTTGTCAGACTGATGATATGTAATTGGCGGTTATAGGTGGAGGGATTTCTTTTTATTCGGTTGACGGCATTCCGGAAATGGTAATTGAAAAGTCTCCCGAAATTGAATAGGATCGGAAAGCCGATACCGCCGAGAATGACCAGGAGAGCTATCCAGCATTGTAATCCATATAGGTGTCGTACGGTCGGATCGTAGAGGTTTCCCGGTAGCGTCGAAAATCCGGCATTGCAAAATCCCGATACCGAATGAAAGACAGCAAAGAACAGCTTATCCGGAATTTCTGTAGCGGGAACGGACCGGATCTGATCGTAAATAAGATAGGCTCCTATGGTTTCAATGATGAAGGTGGTCAGTAAAATGTAGAATAAGGTACGGAAAATGTCACTTAAAGAGTTTTCATTCAGGATGTTTTTCAGGCTAAGCTGATCCCGGAAGGATACCTGACAAAAAAATGACATGGCGAAAAAACTGGTAAATGTCATGACACCGATACCTCCTATTTGAATAAGGGTTGCCAGGATAATCAGTCCGGTGAATGTGAACGTGGAGGACGTTTCCACAACGGTAAGTCCGGTAACGCATACCGCACTGGTAGAGGTGAAAAGTGCATCTATAAATTGCAGATGTCCATGGTGGGCATTGGGTAATAGCAGTAGGAACGTACCTGTCAATATAATAAAAAGGAAACTGTAAGCAAACATCATTTCCGGTTTCAGGTTGCGTTGCAGAGTGGTCACTATTTGTTTCGATAGCTGGATAAGGCTGACGACGGATAAGAGTATGTAAGTCATGATCGTAATCGCATGATGCATGAAAGCACTTAAATGGGCTGCCGGCCTTGAATCCAGAATGACAGTTAATAAAATGAAGGCGAGGATAATAGAATCCAGCCAAAACGCTTTTTCCCGTCTGAAGCCTTTTATGTCGGACAGGATTCTTCCCAAAGCTGTATAAAAAAATATCCGTAGAAGTATTTTATAGGTTTCCAGAATGTAATATTTTGTTTCAGGGTCTTCCTGAAAACCGATTTCGTAAATCAGCAGGCACAAGGTACAGAAAGAGGCTATGAATGAAATGACTGTAGCGGATATTCTGACAATTGCTCGGCCGGTACGTAGAAATAATCTCGTTTTGTATTTTAGTTCTGCAAGTCGCATGATGCATTCCCTTTAAGGATCGGAAATTTTGTTTAAAATTCCGTTTATCACAAAGGTAAAAATTTTTGTGTGATTCGGTATTTTTCCGGTATTCTCTTTTGATAAGGAAAAGTTTATGGCACAATGATATAATTTAAGTCTGTCGATTTTATTTTTGAGATTCTTCCTATCTTTGCAGAAGTTTTGAAAAAGTAGGTCATGAGAAAATGTGTAGGCCTGATTATCCTAATCGGATGGTTGGCAGGAGGTTCTGTTTCTGCTACGGATCAAAAGAATCAGGTCATTGTATTTAATTCCATAACGTTTAATGAGAATTGGAGTGATTTGTTTTTGAAAATGATTTATCGTCAAATTTCAGACCGGGATAGTATCGTTTTTGAAACTTATGAATTGGTATTGCCTCGTTTGAAAAAAGAGGCCGATGTGGAGCTGTTGCGGCGGGATATTTTAAAGAAATATCCGGAAAAGCCCGATGCTGTTGTATTTATCGGTGACCCTGCCTGGATGATATGTGCTCCTTTATTCGATTCGGAATGGAAAGATGTGCCGGTGATCCTGTGTTTTGTCAGGGAACGGATGCCTGCATCCATATCGGTTTTACTGGCACAGGAGACCTTAACACCGGAAAATACGATATTGTTGGAGGATTTTAACCGGGACTATAATATTACGGTTTTGTGGCAGCCTTTTTACATCCGGGAAACGATAGAGGTGATGCGTCGTATCATCCCGAATATGAGCAAGGTGGCTTTGATTTCCGATAACCGTTATGTCAGTACCTTGACCCGGTCGGATTTTGAACGGATTATGCGGGAGAATTACCCTGATTTGAAAGTCGAACAGTTGTGTACACAAGATTTGAGTACAGATCGTTTATTGAGTATATTGACTGAATACGATAAAAATGTAGGGGTCATTTATTATAGTTGGTTTTTACGGTCGGTAGAGGAAACTTCGGCTTACCTCGAAAACAATGTCTGGAAATCGATATTCGGATTTACGAATACTCCTGTGTTTACTTTGACGGATATGGATCTGCAAAAGGGGTATTTTGCAGGGGGGCATTTTATTTCGGTACATGATTTCACAACGACCTTTCTCCGGGAGCTTAAAGCGATTTTAGCCGGCAAAAAGGCTTCCGACATACCCTGTCAGGCCGGCGGAGAGGCACAGACATACTTGAATTATCTGGCCTTACAATGGTATGGGATAGATCCGGATTTATATCCGGACGGGGCTGTTTATTACAATGTTCCTCCCTCTTTTTATCACAGGTATTGGTATGTTGTTTGGGCTGTCGTTTTGTTGTTATTGGGAATTGTAGGTGTAAAATTGTATTTTGATAAAAAGAGTAAAAAAGACCGTTTTTTTCTGAATTCTATTTTAAATAATCTGCCGATTCCGGTTAGTATTAAAGATTTGGACAACGGCCGGAAATACGTTTTGTGGAATAAGAGTCTGGAAGATATGTTCGGCGTGTCTGCGGATATTTTGATCGGAAAGAATGAAAATGCGGCTTTGGGCGGTGAAGTTATGAAGCTTTTCAGAGAATTAGACGATATCGTTATTCGTGAAGGTACTTATTCTGCCGTACATCATGCCCAATTTGCGGACGGGAGGGAACATTTCTTCCTGATGAATAAAGTGGTCGTTTCCTATAAGAACAGACGCCGTTGGATTACGAGTTCTACTATTGATTTGACCGAAGTGGAACAGAAGCGTAAGCAATTGGAGCGATTGAACAAGAAATATGAGTTTGTATTGAGAGCGACACACCTGATCCCTTGGGAATGGGATATACAAACTCAGAAAATTTATGTGAATATGGGATATGCGGAGCGGGAAGATTTACAGCAATACAAAGATAGGGTCATCGACGGAAACATTTGTTACAATATGGTTCATCCGGAGGACCGGGAACGGATAAAAAGGATTACCGAACAGTTGCTTGATGGGAAGACGGAGGCTATCCTGTCAGAGTACCGGATTGTATTACCTTGTGCACATGAACCGATATGGGTCGAAACATATGCTATCGTAATGGAATGGGATGAAAGAGGGCTTCCGAAAATCGTAACCGGAGCGATGCATGAGATCGAAGGAAGAAAGCGTATGGAACAGGAGCTTCGGGATGCTAAGGAGAAAGCCGAAGAATCGAACCGGTTGAAATCGGCATTTTTAGCGAATATGAGTCATGAAATCCGTACCCCCTTGAATGCGATTGTCGGTTTTTCCGAAATATTATTACAGTCCTGCAATACACCTGAAAACCGGGAGTATACTCATATCATAGAAACGAACAATAAACTGCTGCTGCAATTGATCGATGATATTCTCGATCTTTCGAAAATAGAAGCCGGTACATTGGATTTTTTTGAACGTAGTGTAGAGGTAAATACCGTTTTGTCCGATTTGCTGGAAGTGGTCCGTTTGCGTTTGAAATCGGATAAGGTTTCCCTCTTGTTTGAGGAATCTATTCCCGGTTGTGTGATCCGGACGGATGAAAAACGGTTGTCACAGGTTTTGATTAATTTTCTGACGAATGCCATCAAGTTTACAGAATCAGGAAGTATCCGCCTGGGATATCGCCTGGATGCAGACCCGCAATACCTTTATTTTTATGTTAAAGATACGGGGATCGGTATAGATCAGGCAAAGCAGCAGGAAATTTTCGGGCGTTTCGTTAAATTGAATTCCTTTGCTCAGGGGACGGGATTAGGACTTTCCATTTGTGAAACGATAATATGTAAGCTGGGAGGAAAAATCGGTGTTATTTCTTCTCCTGGAGCCGGTTCCGAGTTTTGGTTTACGTTGCCTTACTCCAAGGTATGTTGACGCTTAATTCCCCGCACCGCTTATTTTGTCGGTTTATTTCATGAATACGAAATAAACGGCCAGAATCAGACATACGCAGGCGGCAGCATGATTCCATTGGAAGCTGACTCCTTTGAAACAGATCAAGGAGAACAGAATGAATATCACCAGGGTAATGACTTCCTGGATGATTTTTAATTGCATCAGGTTGAAAGGGCCGCCGTTACCTTCGAATCCTAAACGATTGGCAGGAACCTGGGCGCAGTATTCAAAAAAAGCAATCCCCCATGAAAAGAGGATGACGCCGATAAGTGGCCAGTGGGTACTTATTTTAGCTTCTTGTAGTTTCAGATGGCCATACCAGGCAAAGGTCATAAATATGTTGGATAAAATCAGCAGGCCGATTGTTGCAAGTCCTCTCATAATGAAAATTCAAAATAGTAAAACAGTGCAAAATTATATTTTTTGTCATTCATTATTCCTGTTTAGTTTTATATCTTTGTAGAAAGTGTAGATTATGGAAACGAACCTTATTCATGGGATAGAGATTTTTAATCTTTGGAAGAAGATTGATTTCTGCTGGAAGGATCTGAATCCCGACGTAAATATACTTATCGGTATAAATGGTAGTGGTAAAACAACTTTGTTCAATATTATCGACGCCATATTTACAGCGGACGTAAAGCGTCTGAAGGCGTATGATGTTAGTGTGAATGCCTGGATAAACGATTTTACGATTGAATATACTCCCAAAACTCCGTCCGGAGAATTGAAGAAAGCTTTGGAGGGTGTCCGGTATTTGAAAATCAGTACATTCGATGTACCGATGAAGGATAAGCCGAAAGCCGGTAAAGAATACAGCCAGCTTTATAACGAATTGCACGATATTGTTTATAATATCGGGGGAGATTCTCCTTCTTTTTCCGATTATCGGCTGAAAGCGACGAATTTTCCGGAACAGGCCACTTGTATAAACGAGCGGATACGGATGTTTTATGATACGGTGAATCGTTTATTTGCCAAAACGGAAAAAACCATAGAAATAGATCCGCATACCAATCATTTGATATTTATCGATCATGGAGAGACGATTCCTCTTTATAAGCTGTCTTCGGGAGAAAAACAGCTTCTGATTATCTTGTTGCGGGTGTTTTTGATGGAGGAGCAACCTTACATTTTATTGATGGACGAACCGGAAATATCTTTGCATATCGAATGGCAATACCGTTTGTTTGAAGAAATCCGGGGGTTGAATCCCAATTGTCAGATTATAACTTCGACTCATTCGCCCAGTTTATTCGGGGACGGCTGGGGAGATAAGTTGTTTTTTGTCGAAGATTTAGTAAAGAAATAGAAGTTGAGAAATTATTTGTAGGTATAAGTTTTGGGGAATAGATTGTGTATGTGCCTGGATGAATTTTAGCCTAAAAGTTTGTACCTCTGATTTTAATGTTTATATAAATTGTAAATTTTAGATTGTCTGGCAACCTGATTCGTTATCAGATTTTTTTAATCTAAGATCTAAAATCGTCAATCTACAATTTAAACGTTCGAGTATGTTCGGTGTGCGTGCGGATAATGATAGAGATTTGTACTTTGCGAGTGCAGCCAGACGTTTTGCCTTGGATGCCAAAATGTTTCGTTGCAGGGCTGCCGTACATGTCGAAAATAAGGACGATATTGTTTTCTGGAGTACGGTGTTGAAGCATTTCCGGCCCAACGATCGTTTCCATTTTATTGCGGGGTCCAGGAATGAATTTGGGCATGAAACAAGCGGTGTGACACAATGCCTGAAATATTTCAATTATTTGAGTCCGGATTTTTTCATTTGCATCGATAGTGATTATCGTTATTTGATGCAGGAGAAGGAGATGGACGTTGCTCATTTTGTTTTGCAGACTTATACTTATTCTTTCGAGAATCACCATTGTTTTGCGGAGGGACTGGACGAAGTTTGCGGACGGGTTACGCATATCCCGAATTATATCTTTGATTTTCGTAAATTTTTGAAAGACTATTCGCGGATTCTTTATCCTCTTTTTATCTGGCATCTTTATTTTATGGGTGCCGATCCGGCCCGTTTTTCCAAATACGAGTTTAACCGCTATCTCAATCCGAATATATGCAAGCCTGCACAATCTTTGCGTGATAATGCCAGACGGGTATTGGAGGAATTACAGCGAAAGGTGCAAAAACGGGTCAATTATTTTCAGCATACCTACCCGAATGCCGATTTGGAGTTTATCCGGCAGAAATTAGAAAGGTTGGGTTTGCATCCCGATACGGCGTATTTGTTTTTGCGGGGACATAATATGTACGACATGATCAGTTGTTTGTGCAAGGAGGTGTGTAAAGCTTTATTGAAACGGGCGAAGGACGGTCATCGTACCCGGGAGGCGATAGCGGCCTTGTATCGTGACCGGAATCATGTCGACATTGAATTGAAGCGGAATCTGAAATATGGAGCCTATTTGCCGATCCGGAAACTGGAGGCGGATATAGAAGCTTTTTTTAAAATCTAACTTCAAATGTTAATCTTCTTTATAATTTACTACTCTTTTAACACTTTTCGATTTTAACACTTTGAGTTGAGCTATTGTTTTTATATTTTTGATGTCAGATGTAAAGGGTTATGGGTGAATTTAATATAAGAGACAATACTGTAAAAGAGACGGATAGGGAATTTGAGCGTGCGCTGCGTCCGTTGAATTTCGGAGATTTTCAAGGACAACAAAAGATCGTAGAAAACCTGCGGATATTTGTAAGTGCAGCCAAAATGCGGGAAGAGGCTTTGGATCATGTTATCCTGCATGGTCCTCCGGGGTTGGGGAAGACTACCTTATCCGCTATTATTGCCAATGAGTTGGGAGTTGGAATAAAGATTACTTCCGGGCCGGTATTGGATAAACCCGGAGATTTAGCCGGCCTATTGACGAATCTGGAAGAAAATGATGTTCTTTTTATAGATGAAATTCATCGGTTGAGTCCGATTGTGGAGGAGTATCTGTATTCGGCTATGGAAGATTACCGTATTGATATTATGATCGATAAAGGACCGGCTGCCCGCTCCGTGCAGATACAGATCAATCCTTTTACCTTGGTCGGGGCAACGACCAGGAGTGGGTTGCTGACAGCACCTTTGAGGGCCCGTTTCGGTATAAATTTTCATTTGGAGTATTACGATACGGAGGTATTGGCAGGGATCATTACCCGGTCCGCCGCCATTCTCAATATCGGGATTACCAGCCAGGCTGCCATGGAGATCGCTTCCCGGAGCAGAGGTACGCCACGTATTGCCAATGCGTTGTTAAGGCGGGTAAGGGATTTTGCTATGGTAAAAGGTAGCGGGGCGATTGACAGGGATATTACCCGTTACGCATTGGAGGCTTTGAATATCGATAAATACGGTCTCGATGAAATGGACAATAAGATACTATTGACAATTATTGAAAAATTTAAAGGCGGTCCTGTCGGTTTGACGACCATTGCGACAGCCGTGGGAGAGGATCCGGGAACACTGGAGGAAGTCTATGAACCGTTCCTGATCAAAGAGGGTTTTCTGAAACGTACTCCCCGGGGAAGAGAAGTGACCGAGCTGGCCTTTAAACATTTGGGGAAAGACATGCGAAGAACGGATTGGCAACCGACTTTGTTTTGATGGAAAGGGTATGAAAATGACATGTGGATTTGTTCAACAGGTGTGGATTGAAATTAAAAAATTAAGGTGGGTATGAAAAAAAAGCAGATTATTGTTTTAGGGGTGGTGCTCGGATTGGCATTGGTAGGGTTGATTATTATGCAGGCCCGGTATTTTCAAACGGCTTTTAAGTTAAAGAAAGCGCAGTTCGATTATGCCGTGAACCGTTCTTTGGATGAGGTGGTTGCTTGTATTGAAGAAAGAGACAATTTGAATGAGATTAAAAAGGGGACGGAAAAGTTGCAGGAAACAGAGGTTGGGAATAAATCCGTTTATGTGGACGGAGAACACGAAGAGCCATTGAAAGACCAGGTGGATATGGTGGTCAGTCCTGCTTTGAATCTGCTGGACAATGAGAATGAAAACGACAACGAAAATGAATTCCTGAAACAGAAGAATTCAGGATTAATTACTTCTTTGCAAAAATACAGGCAGGTTGTAAAAGATCGTTTGGGTACGGATTACGTATTGGTATTGAAGAAAAAGTGGACGGAGCCCGAGCGTTCGGTAGAAGAACGGATAAAAGGGCTTAACCTGCAAAGTATGCTTCGGGAACGCTTGAAGAATAACGGCATAAAATCGCAGTTTGAGTTTGCCGTGAAAGAAGGCGATCATTTTATCGTTATGTCGCAGCATTTTTTCAACCGGCATTCGGATTACGTATTTAACAAGCAGATGTTTTTCGGCGGTAATAAGAGCCAGGCAAGTTTATATCTTATTTTTCCGGAACATTTACAGGATGTGATGTCTTCTGTTTTTCTGCTGTTACCGAGTTTGATCATTACCTTGTTGCTGGTGTTGTGTTTTATTTTTTGTATCGCCGTTATCATCCGGCAGAAAAAGTTGTCGGCCATAAAGAATGATTTTATCAATAACATGACTCATGAGTTTAAAACTCCCATCGCAACGATATCTTTAGCTGCGCAAATGATGAAGGACGGGGCGGTGCAACAAACACCGGAGTCTATCGATCATATTGCCGGTATCATCCGGGATGAGAGTAAGCGTCTGACGTATCAGGTTGAAAAAGTGTTACAAACGGCCTTGTTTACGGAAACGCGGATGAAACTGAAGTTGAAAAACGTAAATTTGAATGAAGTTATTGAAAATTTATTAATGAAATTCAGTTTGCGTGTGGAGGATAAGGGAGGACAGTTATTCGGACATCTGGATGCCGATAGGGATGAGGTGGTGGCTGACGATGTGCATATTACCAATGTGTTTTCGAATTTGCTGGACAATGCAATCAAGTATTGTGCCAAGACGCCGGAGATCAGTGTATATACCCGGAATAAGGGCGATGAAATTATTATCAGCGTGATAGATAATGGCATAGGAATTGCAGCGAAGGAACAGAAGCTTATTTTCGAGCGGTTTTATCGGGTATCTACCGGTAATTTGCATGATGTAAAAGGTTTCGGATTAGGATTGTCTTATGTGAAAAAGATTGTGGACGCACACGGAGGACGGATTGAAGTCGAGAGTGCATTGGATAAAGGAAGTCGCTTTGACATTATTTTGCCCTTGACGTCGAAAAAACAAAAAGTAAAGAGAACTTTATTTTTTTAAAAGCGTATATTTTTCAAGAAATTATTTAAAACTACATAGCTATGGATGAGAAAATTAAAATTTTATTAGCCGAAGATGATACAAACCTGGGAATGCTGTTGAAAGAATATTTGAGAGCAAAGGGGTTTGACACAATTTTGTGTGAGGACGGCGATGCCGCTTACGATGCTTTTTTGAATCAGCCTTTTGATTTATGCATATTCGATGTGATGATGCCGAAACGTGACGGTTTCACATTGGCAAAAGATGTCAGACAAATTAACAGCGAAATTCCGATTATTTTCCTGACGGCTAAGAATATGAAGGAAGATGTATTGGAAGGTTTCAAAATCGGTGCCGATGATTATATGAGTAAACCGTTCAGCATGGAAGAATTGCTGCTGAGGATCGAGGCTGTATTGCGTCGTTCTACAGGTTTGAAACCGGAAGATGAGCAAGAAATATTCAAGATCGGTAAATTGACATTCAATTCTAAAAAACAGACTTTGTTTGATGGGGAAGAAGAACAAAAACTGACGACGAAAGAGTCGGAATTGCTGAAGCTTTTGTGTCAGAATGTCAATAAAGTACTGGAAAGAAATTATGCATTGAAAAACATCTGGGCTGACGACAACTATTTCAACGCCAGAAGTATGGATGTGTATATCACTAAACTGCGTAAGCATTTGAAAAAAGATCCTTCTGTGGAAATTATCAATGTACACGGTAAGGGGTATAAGTTGATACTTTGATGCAATAAATTTTTTGGACGGGTATTTGTAAGAATACCCGTTTTTTTTGCATTCGTAAAAGATAATCCTTTAACTTTGCAATACCGGGCATGATAAAATGTGAAATTGTCCGGGGATATTAAATATTATAATATTTTATCAGTATGAAAATTGCGATAGCTTCTGATCACGCGGGTTTTGAATATAAAGAGAGACTCGTGGAATATCTTCGGGGAAATGGTTATGAGGTGAAGGATTTCGGTACATATTCTCCGGAAAGTATGGATTATCCGGATACTGTTCATCCTTTGTCCGTAGCTATAGAAAAAGGAGAGTACGATAAAGGCATTGTACTTTGTGGAAGTGGTAACGGAGTTTCGATGACAGCCAATAAGCACCAGGGAATCCGTTGTGCTTTATGCTGGAATGTTGAGATTGCCTGGTTGGCGCGGTTACACAATGATGCAAATGTATGCGGTTTGCCGGCTCGTTTTATCGCTTATGAAGAAGCCCGGGAAGTTGTGGACCGTTTTCTGACGACGGAATTCGAAGGAGGGCGGCATCAACGGAGGGTAGAGAAAATACCTTTGAAAGGTTGTGAATGTAAGTAAATCCAAGGGGAACGCCTTTGAATGATTCATATTCTGAAAACAGAAAAGAGAGGATACGCCTGTTTCCTCTCTTTCTTGTTTGTCTGTAAAATAAAGACCGATCGGATGAACAGAAGGTTTTGTTATATTGTTAAGTGGTGTTGTATTTCTTTATTCGGAGGAATACTGATGGGAGCGTGTGGAGAGACGAGGAATACGGTAATAAATTTTCAATTGGACGGAATTACCGAAGGAATGCATCCTGTTTTGACGGTGGGAGGGGAGTCATTTGAACTGATACCCGATTCGTTGGGTTTTGTTTCTTTTTATCCGGAAGGTCTGGATAAGCCGCAGGACGGAATGCTGGAATGCGGAAAATACCGTTTGTTGTTGTATGTTCAACCGAAAAAAAGTTTTGATGTTTATGTTAATTTGACTCCTTCTGCTTTAGGTGCAGAATTTACAGGAGACGGTGCTTTGGAAAACGAGGTACTGAACGGAGATATTTTTTCTACGGCTATTAAAACCGATTACCGGCAGGATGAAAAAGTTTTTATTGCGGAGCGGGAAGCGGAGTTGAAAGAAGGAATACGTATTCTTGATTCGCTGGCATTGCCTCCGGACTTTGTATCTTTTGCAAAGGAAAAGCTGAAGTATACCGTTTTTGCTTCTCTGGGAACTTATCCCGGGCAACATGCAGAAGGGTATGAGCCTTCCGGTTTTTACAAAGATTATGTGAGAAATCTGATAACGGAAGATGAAAAGTGGTTGGATTTTACGATCTACCGGGAAGCATTGTCGGGGTGGATAGAGGTACAGGGAATTTCAGCCGGAGCGGATACATTTGAGCGTTTGAAGCGGGCATTGCAATTTGTAGATACGGCGTTGCATCATCCGGCCGTTACAGAGTTTGTTGTCGATCGTATGATTACGGGCTACGTTGAAAAAGCCGGTATCGATAGTTTAAACCGGCTTATGCCGTTTTATAATAAGCGTGTAAAAGATGAGGCTTTGCGGTCAGGTTTCAGGCATTTGTGTGCGATGTGGGAAAGAATACAGCCGGGAAAAGCAGCGCCCGCGATGTATGCGGGCAGTCGGGATTCTGTGAGAATACAGCCGGATGCTCTGACGGGGAAATATACTTATCTTTTGTTTTGGAAAACGGATTGTGATTTTTCTGCAAGGGAACTGGCTTACTTGAAAGAATTAAGTGTCCGTTTTAAAACTAAAAATATACAATTTGTCGCTGTATCTTGTGATACAGACCGGGGACAGTGGGAATCCTGGCTGGCGGAAGAACAGCCGGCAGGGATACAATGGTATCTTGAGAATTCTCCTTTTATATTGGATTACTACCGGGCTCAAAGACTGCCGTATGCCGTTCTTCTGGACCCACAGGGTAAAATTGTGCGGGTGGGAATGCCTTTGCCTTCCGGAAGCCGGTTGATGGGAATTTTGCCGCAATTAACAGCGGAATAGATATACGAATTTTGACTGACGACATTTAATTATTCTATATTCAACAGGTAGGGCGGACATTCATCCGTGGGGTGTGAAACTTCGGCCGGATAATGTATTTTCTGACTGTTGTAAAATAACGATAAACAGTTATAATGAACTTATGAAAAAAAGAAATATTATACTTTTTTGGTGTCGCAATGCACGTTGGAATTCTTTGCCGCAGAGTATGCTGCCGGCAATATTGGCGGTATGTATGGCATTGGGCCAGGAGGGATTTGCCTGGACATACGCTATTCTGGCTGTATTCGGGTGTGCTGTCGGGCATTTGGGAATGAATTTGTTCGACGATTATTTCGATTACCGGAAGAAGGGAAGTGAGTTCCGGGATAAACTGGCCGGAGAGGGGATCCGCTCCAGGATTGCCAAATGCTCTTATATCACTTCCGGGGCTGTAACCATGCGGCAGTTGCTGTATGCCTGCCTGGTTTTCGGAGGAGTTGCATTTGTCATCGGAGGGATCATTTTTTTAAAAAGAGGGGAAACGATATTATATATCGCCTTGATTACAGCTTTGTTGGGAGTTTCTTATTCCGGTGATCCTGTCCGGTTGAGTTACCGGGGATTCGGCGAATTGCAAGTCGGTTTTATGTTCGGGCCTTTGTTGATGACCGGGGTTTATTATGCCGCTTGCGGACACCTGGATGCTTCTGTATGGTTTATTTCAATTCCTGTGGGTATGTTGGTCGCTAATATCCTGTATACGCATTCTATTATGGATTTCGAGCCGGATAAAAAGGTGGGAAAGATGACACTGGCGGTATTACTCAATAATAGACAGGCGATGCTTGTGGTTTTGGGACTCATGTTGTTTGTTCCTTTCGGGATCGTTGTATATGGTGTGTGGGCCGGTTATCTTGTTCCGCTGTATTATATCGTATTGTTGACTTTACCGATGGCAGGAGGTTTGTTTTATCTGATGGTTGAGTATATCCGTTATCCGAAAAAGACATTTCAACCGGCATTTTGGATGGGACCGATGACGGATTGGCAACGTATCGAAGGTGCAGGTATCGGGTGGTTTATGATTCGTTGGTACCTGGCACGTAATTTGCTTTCTTTCTTTTGTTTGATTATTATTGTGATTGGTTTGATTCGGTTGTGATTAAAATTTAGCGGTATGGGGCGATTATTATATCTTTTTTCCTGGTTTTTTAAGGCAAAGTTTTTCGGGAGAAAGCAGCCTTTACAAACGGTTCTTTTTATTTCTGAAAAGTGTAATCTGGCGTGTCGGCATTGTAATATATACCGCAAAGAAAACCCGAAGATCAAAACCTATGAGCAGATTCGTGAAGAATTGGAATATGCCTATGGTTTGGGTTCCCGCTTTGTCGATTTTGAAGGTGGAGAGCCTATGCTTTGGGAAGATGGAGAAAAGAATATCAATGACCTGATACGTCTGGCGAAGCAAATCGGCTTTTTTTCAACGACTGTAACGACGAATGCGCAATTGCCTTTCAAGGGATGTGAAGCGGATTCGATCTGGGTGAGTCTGGACGGGTTGGGGAAGTATCATGATGAAATACGGGGAAAAGGCACGTTTGAGCGTCTGGTAAAAAATATTGCGGAATGCGGACATTCTGCCGTAAGCGTGAATATGGTCGTCAACCGGCTGAATCATCCTTCCGTTGTGGAAACGATCGAATTTGTCAGGGATAATCCGCATATAAAATCGATTTCTTTTAATTTTCATACTCCTTTTCCGGGAACGGAGGAACTTTTTGTCAATTGGGGAGTCCGTGGGGAAGTGGTTAATGAGCTTATCCGGATGAAAAAAGCCGGTTATCCGATTATGAATTCTGTTTCCGGATTGCGCTTGATGGCGCACAATAAATTCAGGAAACAATGTTGGGTGACTAATTTTATTTTGCCCGACGGTACCCGTCTTGCGGAGTGTACCGGAAAAACAGCCGGCGTTTGTGACCGGTGCGGATTCTGTATGGCCGGAGAAATGCGGAGTGTTTTCGATTTTAAAATCGATACGATCAGAGCAGGAATGAATTTACGTGTGAAGTGAGTTGTTTTTTCCGGTTAATTCTTTGAAGACATTTTCCAGGTTGGATTCTTCTCTTAGTTCGATGATCGGACAATGGTGGCCGGCGGCGGCTTCAAATAAAGCAATGCGGGGATCGTGCCCGGGGAGTGAAAGCAAACGAAATGAATCATTTCCGTCCCGTTTTATTTGGGAAATCCCTTTTATTTCTGATAGCCAGTCAGTCGGGTTACCGGGTGCGAAGCTGACTTTTAACACCATACCCCCGGAGCCGGTATGATGAAATACACTTTTCGGCTTATCGGCGATAAGGTTGCCTTTATCGATGACCAGAATGCGGTCGCAAATGGCTTCTACCTCCTGCATAATGTGAGTGGAAAGCAAAACGGTTTTGTTTTTTCCGATCCGGATGATCAAATCCCGTATTTCTTCCAGTTGATTGGGGTCGAGTCCTGTCATCGGCTCGTCGAGAATCAATAAATCCGGCTCGTGGATAAGTGCCTGGGCCAAACCGGTCCGTTGCCGGTAGCCTTTCGAGAGTTGCCCTATTTTTTTGTTTTTCTCCGGAAGCAGTCCTGTCATTTCCATAATTTCGTTTACCCGTTGCATGGCGTTGGGGGTATGATACAGGCGGGTAACGTGCAATAGGTATTCGGTGATATACATATCCGGGTAGAGCGGATTATGCTCCGGTAAATAACCGGTGGCCGCTTTCACTTCCAGCGGATATTGCCGGAGGTTTTTTCCATTGACGATAATGTCTCCCTCGTACTCGTCCAGATAACCGGTAATGATTTTCATCAGGGTTGATTTTCCGGCTCCGTTAGGTCCCAGAAAGCCGCATATTTCACCGCTATTGAGCGTGAAGCTGATGTTGTTGAGGGCTTTTTGCCTGCCGTAATATTTAGAGACATTATTTATCGAGACTGCCATGTTGTGTGTTTTGAGTTCTGACGCCTTTTCGTTGCTCTATTTGAACCAGGTATTTACGTCTTCGGAATTGAGGATGTATATGATCGTCTTTCCATCGGGGGTATAATTGTGATGCTGACAGGCGAACAGGTTGTCCAGCATATCGCTCATCTCTTCCCGGCTTAGTGTTGTATTGTATGGGATGGCTGCCGCTTTCGCTAAAGACAGGGCAACGTGCTCTTTCATTTTTTGCTTGATGTCCCCTTCGGTATTTTTATAATGTTCGATCAGTTGCATAAGGATATCCCGGGCATGCGAACAGGATAAATCGGAAGGAGTGGCATATATGGCATAACAGTTTTTCCCGAATTCTCCTAATTCGAAGCCCAAATACTCCAGATCTTCCTTGATGTCCCGGATAAGTTCGAAATCGTCGGCGCAGAGTTCGAGTGTTTCCGGAAAGAGGTTTTTCTGTCCCGCTGTTTTCTGGGATGCCAGAGTATGGGTATATTGTTCGAAAAGGATACGTTCGTGTGCTCTTTTCTGATCGATAAACATCAGGCCGGAGTGTACCGGAGTGACAATATAACGTCCTTTCATCTGTACGAATGAGGAAGGAACGGAAGATTTTTTTTCGGGTTCGGACAGGCCGGCAATGGTTGTCTGTTGAGCTTCTTCTTTATGTTGTAGACCTTCGAATAAGGATTCCCAATTCGCCGGAACTTTATCCTTGGAAAATGCAGGTGTGTTGCCGGCACTCTTCTTTTCGAAATCCGATTCCTCGATGCTGATTCCGGATTTGTAATTGAAAGGATTGTATCCCGATTTGTAATTTACCTTCGGTACGTAAGGAGTTGTTGAAGAAACAGGTGCTTGCGGAGTGTAATCAATGGCTCCTTCCGTGTCGAAATCCAAAGGAGGAGTGATGTTGAATTTTCCCAATGCTTCTTTGACTCCGGCCATCAGTATCTGGAAGAAATCCGTTTCATTCTGAAACTTGATTTCTGTTTTGGTCGGATGTATATTGACATCGATAGATGCCGGGTCGACTGTGAAATAGAGGAAATAGGACGGTATCGTTTCTGCACCGATCAGACCCGAATAAGCTTCCATAACCGCTTTGTGGAAGAAGTTGTGCTTCATAAAACGGTTGTTTACGAAAAAATACTGTTCTCCGTAAGTTTTTTTGGAGTGTTCCGGGCTGCAAATGAACCCCTGAATGGAAACCAGACTGGTTTTACATTCGATGCTCAGTAATTTGCTATTGATGTTTTTCCCGAACACATTGACTATCCGCTGGCGCATACCGGACACCGGCAGGTTGTAGATTTCGTTGCCGTTGTTTTCGAGGGTAAAGCTGATACTGGGATTGGTGAGTGCTACCCGTAGGAATTCATTGATGATATTCCGTAGCTCCGTCGTATCCGATTTCAGAAATTTTCTGCGGGCAGGAATGTTGAAAAAGAGATTTTTAACACAAATATTGGTCCCTTTCGGGGTGTTGATGGCTTCCTGTTGTTTCAATTCAGAACCGGATATAGACAGGAAGGTGCCGAGTTCATCTTCTGCCCGTCGGGTTTTTACTTCAACGTCGGCGACGGAAGCAATGGACGGTAATGCTTCTCCCCGAAATCCCAGGGTATGAATGTTGAATAAATCCTGAGCACAGGATATCTTAGAGGTGGCATGTCTTTCAAAAGCCATCCGGGCATCTGTCGGAGACATGCCCTTACCGTTATCGATGGTCTGTATGAGAGCCTTACCTACATTTTTCAATACGATCCGGACCTGATCGGCACCGGCATCAATGGCGTTCTCCATCAGTTCCTTTACGACGGAGGCCGGACGTTGTACAACTTCTCCGGCTGCAATCTGGTTGGCAACCGAATCCGGTAAAAGTTGAATAATATCAGGCATATAATAATTTGATACTAACTGTTATAAATTGAATAGCGATGGTTTACATGCCGAGAAATTTCAACACACCTTCGGAGTAACGCATCATAATAAAAAGTGCTGCTAAAAAGATAATGATGAGCACCATAAAGAGGCGGACAGCATATTGGCCGTTGTGACCTTTTCGCTGGGCTTTCCGTTGTTTATACAATTCGGTAAAATGTCCCTTTATGTTCGGGATATAAGCATCTTTGTCGTCTTCCCGGATGCCCAGTTCGGCTTTGATTCGCTTTTCCCGTTCTTCCCGTTCTTCTTTTTCCGGATCCCAATAGCGGGGTTTCAGATCAAATTTCCGGGAATCTTTTCTTTCAAACATGCGTGCCATGGTGTTCTGATTTTAAAGTTTTGGATTTTCCTTGTCCGAAATGTTTTGCAATCCATCGGGGAACAATAAAAGCGCCGATGAACAGATAGGGGTAGTAACTGATCAGCCGCCATAATATGGCCATTGCTACAGCTACTCCGGCACTGGGCAGGAATTCGCCCAGGTATTTGGAAAATACATATTCTGCAAATCCGCTGCCACCGGGAGTAGGGCTTATCAGCATCATAATCCACATGACCAGTTGACGGGCAAAGATCAGAAAATGTTGGGCCCAGTCGTAACGTCCTGCCCAGAAAGCCATCAGGATCGCGTTTACTACCCAATACCGGGCTGTCCACGAGAAAAACGTTGCTCCGAATGTTTTCAGCCAGAACGAGAAGGGCATTTGTTTTAATTCTTTGGAGTTCCGGATAATGTCGTAGCCGGCTTCGTTGGCATTTTGCCTCCATTTTCGCAATATCCGCCATTTGAAACATTTCATGATGAGATATTTCAATCCCCGGGGATTTTTAAATAGTCCGTAGCTGAGAATAATCAGGTAAGCCAGCTTGATGGAATAACCTCCGATGGCGAACCAGAATAAACTGTCGGCAACGGCTTTGCTGGCGTCCGGTATATTCCACAAAAGGGTGTGGTTGACAAACAATAAAATCAGCGGGAACATGATGATGAAATACAATTCGTCGAGAAAGGAAGTGGCCATGACAATGGCAGAACTCCGTCCCACTTTTATCCCTTCTTTATTGACAAACAATATAGCGATGCTGGTGCCTCCGATGGCGGAAGGCGTGACCGCTGAAGTAAATTCCCATAAAAAGACAATCCGTAACGATTGTACCCAGGAAAGCCGTTTGCCGGCGAGAACATGCAGCCGGATGACATAGCCGATGTCCCGGACGGCCATACACAGTATCGCTACCAATAGCCAGGCTGCCGATGTCCACGTAAAATGAATCTGGTCGAACGCTTTAGGATCGAATTCCTTGTAAAGCATGTATGACACCACAGCCAGACCGATGAGTATCGGATAAATAATCTTATACGGACTGATTTTTTTGGTCAGTATCTGCTGTTCCCCTTCCATAGGCTTTAATTTCCGTTGAGATGGCTAAGTTAGCAAAAAAAAGAAAACGGACAAAGCTGAAACCTTGTCCGTTTCGGAGGAAATGGATATCGTATATGGAATATATCCGGGCAAAAATGTTATATATAATTGTGACGTTTTCAGGTTTGTAAAATCGGAGATGGAAAAGTGGGCTTTTTTGCAGGAATATGGCTTTTGTTTGTAAAAGTAAAGAATGATTTTGTATATAATTTGTATATAACTTGATCCTGTTTTAAATTGCAGTAGCAAAAAAGGATAAATTATGGAAAGTGAATATGTAAAATCAAATGCGTTATGCCGTTCTGTAACTAAAAGACAACCGACAGGGCAGGGATTGAATATCGCTGATAACTGTCCGTATAAGGTTTCACAGGCTAAATTAATCAGAGTTGTTCAACGGGCGGCAACTCTTAACGGAGGGCAGCAGATTCCGCAGGCGATAAAAACTTTTCGGGAAGATGCAATGGTGGAGGTAGGTGGAACACGTGACGGAGATGGTACAATATATGTAGGAGGTGCGCCTGGCCAAGGATTTGGAATGAATGCCGGTTTTATTAATGGAGAGGTTACTATATTTAATAATTTTCGGGGGACACATACTGAACCTAAGTTAATAAGTAAAAAATATACTGGAGATTATGGGGATTGGACAGCAGCCAATGCTGCTGCCGATGGAAGAAACGTTAATTCAGATGGTGTTACTTCTGCGGATCCTTTTGATTTATTTACAGAAAGAGCTCCCTGCTCAAGTCCTGAACATAATTGTCGGGGCCATTTGCTTCATCAAAGGTATAAAACTAATGATGTCGTGAATAGTCATTTTGTTTCTGGAGTTGGAGTTGAAACGGTTGCTTCTGCTTATATTCCTCAAGCGGAACATAAATTTCCTGCTTATGCATTTATTGTACGTCCTGATGTACCTTATCATTTACAAGGAACGAAGAAGTAGGATCAGAAGTATCATCTTCTTCTGCCAGAACTCCGTCTTCTGTAAAAAAGGACCCAAAACAACCGACTCTTTTCGACTATTGGGCTAGAAAAGGAACAGTATGAGGAGAAAGACAAGGAGAGGTAAGAAGTTGAATATGAATTTTACGGAGAATTTCAAATCGATATAGGATCCTTGAAGTTTAACTATTTAAAAACTTAGGGGTTATTTCGGATTTTTTTGTGATACGTTAAGGCAATTGAAAGTTTTGTTGAAGATTCATGATGTAGATAGTGTGTTATATATGAGCGGATTATTCGTATTGCTGTAATAATTCATTTGGTATATGGAATTTTTGTAGTATATTTGTATTACAAACAGTTACAGTTAAAACTCATCACAATGTCCGGCTTCCCTTTTAATGAACGTAAAGCTCTTGCTGCAGTGCTTTTTGTACTTAAAGAGATGGGAGGTAAGGTTGATAAACACAAGCTTGCCAAGATACTTTATTATGCAGATGAGAAGCATCTGTTAAGATATGCCCGTCCTGTCACAGGCGATCGTTATGTTGCCATGCCGTATGGACCTGTACCTTCAAGAATTTATGACGGAGTGAAACAAACTGTCGGTCTTCCTCTTTTTCAGGAAGCTTTGAATTTGGATGGAAACGCTGTTATTTCAGATCAGTTTCCTGATATGAAACTGCTGTCCAAGACAGATGTTGAATGTTTGTCTGAATCTATTCAGGAAAATAAAGATTTGCAATTTTGGGATTTAGTAAATAAATCTCATAAAGAGGCTTATAATAAAGCGTGCGGAGGCACGATATCAGTTCTTGATATGGCAAAGGAAGCCGGTGCATCTGATGAGATGATCGAGTACATTAATGAATTGATGTCTGACTATCAAGCAATTTGTTAATCATGGCTAAATTGAATGAATTACTTTCTGCAAATAGTAGCCAGATAGATATAACTTCATTTTCTGTTACACCCGGTGACGTTTTTAAGGTATTTGATAATCGAACAATCCCTCCTAAAGTAAAATATCATATTGTCGTAGGTGTTAGTGAAGAACGGGTTTTATTGGGAACCGTGAGAATTAATAGTACTATGAATGCGAATGTTTATCGGGATCAGGCTTCTCAATATCGGTGTATTAAAATAAAAGCCGATAAATATGATTTTTTAGATCATGATTCTACAATTGATTGCAATCATCTTATTTCACATGATTTGAATGACATTAAAACTTATATTGTTTCTCATCAAGACGTCATATTGGGAGATATTACTCCGGATGATCTTGAGGATATTAAGTTGCGGATGTTGGATGCACCGACGATAACAGAAGAGGATAAGGAAATATTTGGAATTTTTCCTAATTGACGGGTAGATAGATGAAAACAAAATGATTTTTTGGTCAGTATCTGCTGTTTCCCTTCCATAGGCTTTAATTTCCGTTGTTAGCCAAAAAAAGAAAACAGACAAAGCTGAAACCTTGTCCGTTTGGTGGAGAATATCGGAATCGAACCGACGACCTCTTGCATGCCATGCAAGCGCTCTAGCCAACTGAGCTAATTCCCCGATATGAAAACCATATTGCCTTCTTGCGTTTGCAAATGTATATATTTTTCAGGAAAAACCAAAACGAAAAGAGTCGTTCCGATTATTTTTTGGGTGTATGTTTTTTCAGCTTGCAACTGATGGGATAGTGATCGGATAGGGTTACGGCCTCCCGGCTGTAGCTGAGGGCCTGATAATCGGGAGAGTGTAATATATAATCAATCCGGAAGGACGGAAATTCTCCGATGTATGTGTTGCCTAGGCCGCGTCCTTTTTCAAGGAAGCTGTCGGATAGTCCTTTGGAAATCGTCCTGTAGCTGTAAGAGAGCGGGGTGTCATTAAAGTCTCCGCAGACGATGAGTGGGTAGGGGGATTTTTGAATTTCCGATTTGATGAGTAAAGCTTGTGTAGCCCGGTTTTTGTTGGCTTTTGTAATGCGCGATACCAGATTTTTAACACCTCCTGAAATATCGTGTCCCTCTCCCTGTGTGATGTCTTTGACGAATTTTCTTTCTTTTGTGCCCAGTTTATAGGATTCCAGATGAATGTTGTAAATCCGTACGGTATCTTGTTCCTTTACAATATCGCAATATATACAGGAACTGGTATATTCCTGACTGAAAGGTATTTCCCGGCAGTTAATGATGGGGTAACGGGAGAATACGGCCATGTTTTTTTGTATATACCGATAGGGGTAGGAAGATAATTGCCGGACCGGTCCCGAAACTTTGGAGGAACGATTCTGAAACGGAAATTCTTGCAGGCATACGACATCTCCCTTGTAGCCGTTTAGGTATTTGATCAGCTTTTCTTTCGTTTTATCGTCTTTGTTCCAGCCGTAGCGGTCGAAATAACGTATGTTGTAGGATAAAACCGCTATGTCGTGAGCCGTTTCGTCCGTGTGATTGTTGTTGGTACCGTAATAGCTGGTGAAAAACGGAATGCCGAGTGCCAATACACAGACGTGGATAAGAGCGGTTTTTTTCCAACGGGCAATCCAATATAGCAACAATAACAGGTTAGACAGTAACAGGTAGGGATAAGCTAGTCCTAACAGGGACGGAATGACAAAAGTGTTGGGATCGATATAGCGGGCCGTATAGGACCCGAGTAGTCCTACGATGGCAATAAGGCTGCCGATAAAAACGATTTTGTCCAAAAGCTTACTCATCCCGATATTTAAAATCTTTTATTTTCCCGAACGGAACAGTATTTCTTTTTCTTCCCGGGTCAGACTTTCATAACCGGACCGGGAGATTTTATCTAAAATGTGGTCGATGCGGGCATCTCTGTTTTTTTTGTACTCATTGTATTCCCGGTCGTTCATTTCGGATACGTTTTTTTTGTATTTGAGGTGTACCTTTTTTCTGCGGGTGAATAATTGTGTTACTTTTTCCGGTAAAGAACTCAATGCTTTAACCGGGTTGCAATGGTGTTTTACGCCGATGATAAAAAGATAGCCGAAGAGGGCACCTCCGAGGTGGGCGATATGTCCTCCCGGGTTGGAAGAAGGAATGCTTAAGATGTCAATCGCTGCGGTAAAAAGTGCCAGATAAATCAGCTTTACCGGTCCTATCAGAAAGATGTATATCCGGTGTTGCGGCAGATAAAAACAGACTGCAAATACAATAGCCATGACGGAAGCCGAGGCTCCTATTGCCCAGGAATGAGCGCTGTCGAATCCCGGGAAGATGTTATAAGCCAGCATATATAACAGGGCTCCCGATATACCTCCGAACAGGTATACCCCTGTCAGTTCTTTCTGCGAAAAATGATTCAGGAAGAAACTGCCGAACCAATATAGCCATAACATATTGAATAACAGATGCAGAAAGCCGAAATGGGTGAACATGTAAGTAAATAAAGTCCACGGCCGGAAAAGCAGATATTCCGGATCGGCAGAAATCCCTAAGTTTTCCAACAGGAAGTTATCCAGTATATTCCCCTTGCCGCCCAGGATGCTTACCACACCCAATATCTTTATGATTAAAAAGATGCCGATATTGATGTATATCAACCGGGTCAACGAAGAACCCCGTTTGAAAGAAGTCCGTATCCCCTTTCCTAACCCTTCTGAAAAATTTCCGCCGTAAGCTCTGTAAAACATGTAATTTTTATCTTGGATTTGGATTTAAGATTGTAATAGCGATGACCTGCTGATACATCCTGAATCTGAAACCGTCTGCTAATAGAATTTTTTCCGGTTTTTCCCCCAATATTTAATCAGGATAAAGCCGAATAGCATACCGCCCAAATGGGCAAAGTGGGCTACGTTGTCTCCGGCACTGTTTTGTATGCCGAGGAAAAATTCCAATAGACCGTAACCGATCACAAAGTATTTGGCCTTGATCGGAATCGGAATGAACATCAGGAAAAGCTCGGTATTCGGGAAAAGCATGCCGAAAGCCAGTAATATTCCGAATATGGCACCGGAGGCCCCGATGGTCGGGATGTTGACGGTTTCCGTAATTACTCTGCGGAAAAGGTCTTCTCCGGCCTGAATGTATTGAGGAACATTGGGATTGTTCGACCAATTGTCGATAAGTTCCCATACCCAGCCTGCCGGATGGGAGATGTGTGCCCGTATGAATTCGGCCAGTATTTCCGGTTGAGGTGTATTTTGAAAAGCTTGAAATTGCTCATACATTTTATCGTATTCCCACCAGCCGACAGCGCTGTTTAAGGCGGCAGCCCCCAATCCGGTAACAAAATAATACACCAGAAAACGTTGGGTACCCCATATACTTTCCAGTACCCGTCCGAACATGAATAAGGCAAACATATTGAAGAACAGGTGACTGATACTCCCGTGCATAAACATGTGGGTGATGTATTGGTAGGGTGCCCAATATTCGGATTGCGGTAAATGCAAACCGAGTGTGTTGGAAAGATTTGAACCGGTCTTTTTGTCGATTATCTCTGTCATGAAATACATGATGACATTGATGATAATGATGATTTTGACGGCCGGTGTAATGGACGGATATGGACGGTAGTTATTCATAACTCATCTGCTTTATTCGTTTTTCTGTCTTTGATTGGTTTGGTTCGTCGGTTTTTCGCCTCTGTCTTCCGGTCTGCGGTTTCTTCTGGGGTTATTACGCGGATTTTCTCCGGAAGGGTTTGTTTTGTTTTCCGGCCGGCTATTATTTTCCGGCCGATTGTTATTTTGCGGCCGGTTGTTTCCCGGGTTGGCATTGTTGTTCTTGTTCGGATTATTGTTTCTGTTTTTCGGACGACGTCTTTTTTGTTTTTTGTCGTCGAAACGGTTCAGGCTCTCTTCTCCGACACCGTCTGTATATTTGATTGCGGCTTCTTCTTCCTCGGTGGCATCGTTTGCCTTCGGAGGTACGATTCCTTTGCGGTTTAAGGCTATAATTTCTTTGATACGTTTAACCGGCAATTTAATCAAAGCTCCTCTTCCTTCTTTGTCGAAACTGTAATACATAACTTGTCCGAAGATGTCGGTTTTCTGGTGATAAAGAAGGCCCTCTCCGGTATTCAGGGTAATATTGGCCGATGGAAAATCTTTTTGAGCATCGACATAGGCGTCTACTTCGTAGTTGAGGCAGCATTTCAGTTTACCGCACTGTCCTGCCAGTTTTTGAGGATTCAGGGAAATGTCCTGATAGCGTGCTGCCGAAGTAGACACGGATACAAAATTCGTAATGTAAGTTGAACAGCACAGTTGTAAGCCACACGGTCCGATACCTCCGATGCGCCCTGCTTCCTGCCGGGCTCCGATCTGCTTCATTTCAATCCGGATGTGGAAGGTTTCGGCCAGTATTTTGATCAATGTCCGGAAATCGACACGGTCGTCTGCAATGTAATAGAAAATAGCTTTGGTTTTGTCGCCCTGGTATTCGACGTCCCCGATTTTCATATTCAGTTTCAGGTCGGCAGCGATCTTTCTGGAACGAATCATGGTTTCATGCTCCAAAGCAATGGCTTGCTGCCATTTCTCTATGTCGTGAGGTTTAGCTTTACGGTATATTTTTTTCAACGGATTTCTGACCAAATCCACTTTTTTCATGCGGAGTTGTTCTTTGACCAGTTCTCCGGTCAGTGATATGATACCGATATCGTGACCGAGGGCAGCTTCAACGGCGACAATGTCTCCTTCCTGGAGGTTCAATCTGGACGGATTACTGTAAAATCCCTTCCGGGTATTTTTAAATCGTACTTCTACAATTTCTGAAGGGCAACTGTTGTCCGGGACATCGCTGAGCCAGTTGTACACGGATAATTTTCCGGCCAACAGACGGTGGTCGATAACCGGCCGGACTTCCTTGCGTTCCCGGCGTAAAAGTAGTTCGGGCTCCACGGTTGATTCGGCTTCTTCCTGCTTTTCCCATTTTACCTGGGGCATTTCCGTATCTTCCTCGGCAGACAGAGGAGTGGTGTCTGAATTTTCAGTACTATTTACCGTTTCCGGCTGGATTTCTTCAACAGCTATAATCTCTTCTGTTTCCTGTATAATGATTTCCTCCTTTTCCGTGTCGTTTGAAGGTGAGGCATTTTCCGGGAGTTCCAGTTGATCGTCGTATAATATATTGTCTTTGTTCATAAATGTCAATCTTTTAACTTTATTGGTTGTTCCTTAATTAAGGTCTTATATTTTGCATCACCTTAATACATAAATCGGTGAAGATAATTTTGGCATTGCCGTTCCGGCTGATGTCATGATATGCTTTTTCGAATTCCTCCGATAAAGGGATGATGTTCCCTTCGTGAACGTAAGGAGAAAATTTTATGGAAAATTGTTTTTCTCTTTCGGTCATGTAATTCAAGACATGTAAACCAAAATTTTTCATAAAATTTTCGCGCAGCATTCGCAAAGAGTGAGTGAGAAAATTTTTTTGGCGTTCCCGTCCGATTCCGGCTATTTCGCTTACCCATTCGTTTACCGGTAACATTTTCCTTTCCCAACAAAGCCGCATCAGGCTGATAAATTTTTCCTGGTTGTAGATTTGCTCTTCCGATTCGTTTAATAGCCGCAAAGCTTTATACCAGTTTCCGGCAGCCACATGGGCATATTCTTCCGCTTTCTCTTCATTTATACCTTTTTCAGTCATTAAGTGTTGCTTTATCACACTTTTTTCTAACGGCGGAATGGTAATTCGTTGGGTACGGGATTGAATTGTAGTGATAATTTGTTCCGGGTGTTCGGATACCATCAGGAACAATGTTTTATCATACGGTTCTTCTATAATTTTTAATAATTTATTGGAACATTCCGGATTCATTTTCTCCGGCAGCCAGATAATCATGATTTTATAATCGGACTCAAAGGCTTTGAGGTTTAATTTACGCAGAATGTTCGCACTTTCCTCGGTATAGATGGCAGATTGGGCATTGTCTTCCACGTGCATGGCAGCCTGCCAATCTTCGAGGTTGAAATACGGACTTTGCAGGAGCAGGCTTCTCCATTCATTGATATATTCGTCGCTTACGGGCAGCTTGGTTTTCCGTACGACCGGAAAAACGAAATGTAAGTCCGGATGGATCAGTTTTTGCATCTGCTTACATGAGGGACAAACTCCGCAGGCATCTTCTTTTTTATCGCCTGTACAGAACACATATTGGGCGAAGGCGAGTGCCAAAGCAAGCGAGCCGCAGCCGGTTGAACCGGCAAATAATTGGGCATGGCTGATACGTCCCGTTTGCAGGGAGGTAATCAGCCTTTGCTTGATGTCTTCGTGTCCGATAATGTCCTTGAACAAGTTAATTCAATTTTAAATATTTATGACCGGGCGGAGCTTTGTCTGAAAGTTTGTGTCTTTATCAAAGCTTGAGTTCAATACCCAATTCTTTAAATTGCTCGTCACTGATTTCTGACGGAGAATCGATCATGACATCCCGGCCTGAATTGTTTTTCGGGAATGCGATGGTATCCCGGATACTGTCCAAACCGGCAAAAATCGATACCAGCCGGTCGAAGCCGAAAGCGATACCTCCGTGGGGCGGTGCACCGTATTTGAATGCGTTGAGCAAAAATCCGAATTGTTTTTGAGCTTGTTCCGGCGTGAATCCCAGACATTTGAACATGCGGGATTGCAATTCTGTATTGTGGATACGGATGGAGCCGCCTCCAACTTCCACACCGTTGATAACCATGTCATAAGCATTTGCCCGTACCGCTCCGGGGTTACTTTCCATCATATCCACATCTTCCGGATGGGGAGAAGTGAAAGGATGGTGCATGGCATAGAAACGCTGCGTTTCCTCGTCCCATTCCAGCAAGGGGAAATCTACGACCCACAATGGTTTGAATACGTTTTTGTCCCGAAGGCCAAGCCGCTCTCCCATTTCCAGACGTAATTCGGACAGTTGCGGTAACGTTTTATTTTTCGGACCGCAAAGGAGCAGGAGCAAATCACCGGGTTTTGCCTGGCAGATTTCCGCCCAGTTTTTCAAATCTTCCGGCGTGTAGAATTTGTCGACGGAGGATTTTAAGCTGCCGTCTTCATTGTAGCGGACATACACCAATCCTTTGGCTCCGATTTGCGGACGTTTTACAAATTCCGTCAGTTCGTCTAATTGTTTCCGGGTATATACAGCGCAACCCGGTACGCAGATTGCTCCTACATATTCAGCATCGTTGAATACCGCGAAATCCCGGTTGCGGGCGTTATCGGTCAGATTGACGAACTTCATGCCGAAACGGATGTCCGGTTTGTCACATCCATAGTATTCCATGGCATCGTGCCAGGTCATACGCGGTAGCTCCGGAATATCGACACCTTTCAATTCTTTGAATAGGTGTCGCATCATACCTTCAAAAATATTCAATACATCGTCTCTTTCTACAAATGACATTTCACAGTCGATTTGAGTAAATTCAGGTTGACGGTCGGCCCGTAAGTCTTCATCCCGGAAACATTTTACAATCTGATAGTAACGGTCGAAACCCGCTACCATAAGTAATTGCTTGAATGTTTGGGGACTTTGCGGCAGGGCGTAGAACTGTCCCTGATTCATGCGGGAAGGAACGACAAAGTCCCGGGCTCCTTCCGGAGTACTCTTGATCAATACCGGAGTTTCCACTTCCATAAAATGTTCGTTGTCCAGGTAATTGCGTACCAAATGAGCCATCTGGTGGCGTAACTCCAGATTCTTCCGAACAATCGACCGGCGTAAATCCAGGTAGCGGTATTTCATTCGTAATTCGTCGCCGCCGTCGCTATTGTCCTCGATGGTGAAAGGCGGGATTTCCGAATGGCTCAATATATCGAGTGTATCGATCCATATTTCAATGTCTCCGGTCGGGATCTTGGCATTTTTGCTGGCACGTTCAACGACCTTTCCATTTACCTGAATAACGAATTCACGTCCCAGGCGGGCTGCCTTGTCTTTTATTTCTGCCGTAGCTGATTCTTCCACAACTAATTGCGTAATTCCGTATCTGTCGCGCAGATCGATGAAACTCATTGCACCGAGATTACGGATTTTTTGTACCCAGCCGCTCAGGCATACTTTCTCATTGACATTTTCGAGCCGAAGCTGACCGCAGGTATGTGTTCTATACATGATGATTGCTTAATTTTGTAAATTATTTTTCGGGTAGAGCCTAATCTACCTATTTTAACAACTTGCGAAAATACGAACAATAATGCAAAATAGAAAATCAGGGGTTGAAAATGTTCGGTTGGTAAAGTAAATTGATTCTATTTTTTGAATTTCCGGAAAGAATAAGGAGTCAAAAAGTCAAGGTATTTGTTTTTTGACTTTTTGACTCCGGAATTTTTTGTCATTTTATGACAAAGGCCTGATTAATAAGTGAATTTCACTTCTGCCTGCTTCCCTTTTTCAAGCGGGAAAATGAGATACCCGTTATCATCCGTTGTGATTGTTTTGTTTTCGAGGTTGATATGACGGACGCCCGGTGGGGGTAGTAACCGGCAGGTTGTATTCTGCCGGGCGGTAAATGTTGCCGTTTGAGGGGTATGATTATTCCACGTCAGGTCCACAGTGATGCCGCCCCGGGTACATAAACCTTTGAAATAGCCTTCTTTCCAACTGTCGGGCAGGGCCGGTAAGAGATGAATAAAACCGGCGTGGCTTTGCAATAGCATTTCCATGATACCGGCAGCTCCTCCGAAGTTGCCGTCGATCTGGAAAGGAGGATGTGAGCAAAATAAATTGGGGAAGGTGCCTCCCTGATGACGTCCGTCCGGGCGTACTGCCGGTACCAGTAAGCTATGGAATAGTTTATAGGCCCGGTTGCCGTCGTGTAAGCGTGCCCAAAAATTGATTTTCCAGGCCCGGCTCCAGCCGGTTCCGGCATCCCCTCTCCGGTTTAAGGTCGCTTTGCAGGCTTCGGCTAATTCGGGGGTTGCAGAGGGGGTAATCAGATTTCCAGGATATAAGCCGTATAGGTGGGAAACATGTCGGTGATGGATTTCCGCTTCCCGGTAATCTTCCAGCCACTCCATCAGGTAGCCCTCCGGGCTGATTTGATGGGGAGGTAGTTGTCTGTAAGCTTCAGCCAGTTTTGCACACCAGTCTTTATCTGTATTAAGCTGACGGGCTGCTTCCATTGTGTTCCCCCACAATTCTTTTACCAGCTGGATGTCCATGGTCGGTCCCATGCAAATACTGATAGGCGTCGGATCATTACCGATATAGAACGCATTTTCCGGGGAGGAGGTCGGAGCCGTTACAAGCCAACCGTGAACAGGCTCTTTTACCATTGTCGATAAGAAAAAGTCCGCAGCGCCTTTTATTACGGGATAAATTTCCCGTAAGTAAGCCGTGTCGCCGGAATACAGGTAATGTTCCCACAAATGAGCGCATAACCACGCTCCACCGGTGTTGGTTGCTCCCCAGGAGGGATGTTCGCCCGGAACGGTGTATTTCCAGGGGTTGGTCATCATGTGAGCAACCCATCCACGGGCATTGGGGCCGTAAAAAATACGTGCTGTTTTTTCGCCCGAAGCGACAAGACCTTTCGTTAAGGATATCAGCGGTTCGTACAATTCTGTCAGATTTCCCGGTTCTAACGGCCAGTGGTTCATTTGTACGTTGATATTCGTATGATAATCACCGTTCCACGGGGTTTGTAGCGTATTTGCCCACACCCCCTGTAAATTGGGAGGGAGACAACCGGGACGCGCGCTGCTGATCAGCAGATAGCGTCCGAATTGTAAATAAAGGGCGGCTAAAGCGGGATCGTCTTCCTGTGTGAAGCGTGCGATACGTTCCGGGGTTGTAAGTTGTAGTACGGAGTCTTGGGGGGTACCGATAAATACCTCTACCCGGTCGTATAATTCCTTGTGTGCGTCGATATGTCTTTGTTTCAGTTCTTCGTAAGGCGTATGGATGGCATTGGAAAGTAACATTGCAGCCTGTTCTCTGTAGGCGGGATTGTTATAATCGGTCGTTGCGGAGATGAATATAGTCGTATTCCGGACGGCTTGGAAACGAATACATGAGTCCGTGACTTGTATGCCGGCTCCGGGGGTGTTGTCTTCCAGGCGTCCGCTCATACGGACAATATAGCTGACTCCCTTGATGCCGGTCTGCCCGCTATCCATCGTCCCTTCCATGATTAACGTATCCTTGTCCCGGTAAACCCGGGCGTTTTGCGGACGACTTAAAAACAGGTCGAAATCCGAAGCTTTTTGCTGGTTAAAATGAATGACCGATACATTGTCCGGACGGGAGACGAAATATTCACGTCGGTGTATGTTTTGCCCGAACGATGTCGTTGCCAGGGCTTCATCCAGTTGCAGAATCCGTTTGTAGCCGCTTGTATCCATCGTTCCTTCATTGTGATACCGGATATCCAGGTTGCCGAGTATTTGGTAAGTGCCGTAGGTATTGCCTTTCGGCATCCGGGGAACAAAGGTACGATACATCAGTTCCTGGGCTTCTTTGTTTTTGCCTTCAAATAGCAATTGTTGTATACGGGATAAGCTGCCGGCAGCTTCCGGGTTGCTGTAATCTGCTTCCGAACCGCTCCAAAGAGATATTTCGTTAAGTACGATGCGTTCTTTTTCGACTCCGCCGTCAGGCATCATTCCGAGGCGTCCGTTGCCCAGGGGTAATGTCTCTTCCCAGATGCGGGCAGGCGCTTTAAAACGGAGTTGTTCGTTTTGGCGTTCGACACTCCGGGAAAAACTGCATCCCAGAATTGTCAATGATAAAATTGAAAGTAAAATAGTGTTGCGCATAATTAAAGAATGTGAGTGGACAAAGATAGTAAAACTCTTTAAAATTCTGAATGTACTTTCATTTCTGCTGCTGTCCTGTCGGGTGAAAAGGATGGATTTTCTGAACTTTTCCTTATCTTTGGCAACAGATAAATTTAAATATTGTGAATTACCTCGATATTTTATTGCTTTTGCCTTTGCTTTATGGCGCTTATAAAGGATTTTCCCGGGGATTTGTCATTGAGGTTGCGACCTTGTTGGGGCTGATTCTGGGTGTATATGTTGCGATTAAATTTTCGGATTATACGGAAAATATTTTGCGGGATTTTCTGGATATATCCTCCAAATATTTATCGTATATCGCTTTGAGTGTGACCTTCCTGCTGGTTGTTGTGGCCATTTATCTTTTGGGGAAAATGCTGACTAAATTAGTGGATATCGTATCGCTGGGCTTGGTTAATAAGCTATTGGGGACTGTTTTGGGCATTGCTAAATCCTTTGTTATCCTGTGCATTATTCTTTTGATTGCGGACGCTTTGGACGATAAATTCCAGTTTATGAATAAAGAGGTGAAGGAGAACAGCTTGTTTTATAATCCTTTTCTTAACTTTGCACAACAAATGTACAATATGATCCGGTTTTGACGGGGGGATGGTTGGGAAGGCCGGTATGTATGAATGTTGAAGTAATATAATATAATCATGAATTTTGTAGATGAGTTAAAGTGGAGAGGCATGATACACGATATTATGCCAGGTACAGAAGAACAGTTGGCAAAAGGGCAAACGACGGCTTATGTCGGGATAGACCCTACGGCGGATTCTTTGCATGTAGGACATTTGGTATCCGTTATGATGATGAAACATTTTCAGATGGCCGGTCATAAACCGATTTTTATTATCGGTGGTGCTACCGGTATGATCGGGGATCCAAGCGGCAAGTCTCTGGAAAGAAATTTGCTCGATGAAAAAACGATACAGCAAAATATGGCCGGAATTAAGGCTCAGCTTTCCCATTTTATCGATTTTAATTCTTCTGCTTCCAATGCGGCTATTATGCTGAATAATTACGATTGGATGAAGCAGTTTTCGTTTCTGGATTTTATACGGGAAATCGGTAAGCATATTACAGTGAACTACATGATGTCCAAAGATTCGGTAAAACGCCGTTTGAATGGTGAATATGCCGATGGGATGTCGTTTACGGAGTTTACTTACCAATTGGTGCAGGGCTACGATTTTCTTTATCTTCGGAAAAATTATGATTGTATGTTGCAAATGGGGGGATCCGATCAGTGGGGCAATATAACGACAGGCGGGGAATTGATCCGTCGTAAGGAGGGACTGGAAGCTTATGGCTTGACGTGGCCTTTGATGACAAAGAGCGACGGTAAGAAATTCGGCAAGACGGAATCCGGAAATATTTGGCTGGATCCGGAACGTACTTCTCCTTACCAGTTTTATCAGTTTTGGTTGAATTCTACGGATGATGACGCTGCCCGTTATATAAAAATTTTCACGCTTTTGCCTCCCGCAGAGATCGATGCTTTGATTGTCGAGCACGGAGAAGCTCCGCATCTTAGAAAATTGCAGAAGACTTTGGCTAAGGAAATTACATGTCTGATTCACGGTGAAGAAGCCTATCATTCGGCTTTGGAGGCTTCCCAGATTTTATTCGGGAATGCAACATCCGAAACCTTGCGAAAAATAGACGAAAAGACGTTTTTGTCTGTTTTTGAAGGTGTACCCCAGTTTGAAATAGCCCTTACAGATTTAAAAAATGGTATTTCTATTATTGATTTTTTGGCAGAAAAGACGCAGATCATGTCGTCGAAAGGTGAAGCGAGAAGAGCTGTAAAGGCAAATTCGATAAGTATTAATAAAGAGAAGGTCGGAGAAGAAACCATCGTTTCAGATAGCTATCTGATCGATGGAAAATATATTTTGGCTCAAAGCGGTAAAAAGAATTATTATTTGGTGATAGTAAAATAATTTCATTGAAAGTATAAAAAATTTCTTTACATTTGCACAAGATTGTGTAGAATGTTATATATTTACGTTCGCATAGACCCTACTCAAAAAACCTGGTTAGTTTAGAATGGGAATCGGGGATGTGTGCAACGCCTGCGCTATAGTCATGTTAGCGTGGGCTTGCTCTTTGTTCCCAAGGCCTGCCAGGTGCCGTTGAGTAGAAGATGCAAGTTCCGCGCTAACTTTTCTTTTGGTCATATGCGAATGTTACCTAAAACCAGAGCTATGACTATTGAAGAAATTCTCCGAATGAGCTTTAGCTTTATTGATGAACATCCGGATGCCCTTTGGGATGAAGTGCCTGAAGATTTGCTTAAATGTTGGCATATTCTTATTCCTTTGGATAAATACCTGGAAGGGAATTATCAAAGCAGATACGAGTATATGATTTTTGAATATGCTTTGAAGAAGTATGCCGAACGGGCCGACGTTAAAATTCCGGAAGAGAAGAAAAATGAGCTTTTTTGTGCTTTTCAGATGCTGTTAATGTTACCTTATATTTGTCGTTATACCACAGAAAAACGCCCTTTGTTTCCTATTTTTGATTTTGGATTTTTATTGGCTCAATAGTGGATGTATATGGTTGGTATGGATAATTTCTTTTGCCACAATTGTGGCAAAAGAAATTACATTGACGGATTTTCCTTGCCCGTAGTTGTTTCGTCCGTATATTCCGTATACAGGAATTCGTTGTATGGAAAACGGGCCGAATGGATATCTTTGACAATTGAATACAATTTGTCTTTTAATTCTTCGATATTTTCTTTTTGGGCAGCAGATATATAGACGGTTTCACGGCCTTGCTTGGACATCCACATCTGTTTTAAATCTTCCAGGCTGTAGTTTGCCCGTTCTACCGGTGTCAGATCGTCCTCGTCTTTTTTTATGTAAGTGAAGGCATCGATTTTATTGAAAACGATGATTGTCGGTTTGGGGTCCGGTATCAATTCCGCCAATGTTTCATTAACGACTTTCAGTTGATCTTCAAATTGCGGGTGGGAAATATCTACGACGTGCAGGATGACGTCGGCTTCACGGACTTCGTCCAGTGTCGATTTGAAGGATTCAATAAGATGAGTAGGCAGTTTCCGGATAAAGCCTACGGTGTCAGCAAGTAATAAAGGCACGTTACGGATTGTAATTTTCCGGACGGTGGTATCCAGGGTGGCAAAAAGCTTGTTTTCAGCAAACACTTCCGATTTGCTGAGTAGGTTCATTAATGTCGACTTTCCGACATTGGTGTAGCCGACCAAAGCCACCCTTACCAGTTTTCCCCGATTCTTGCGCTGAGTGGACATTTGCTTATCGATCCGGCACAGTTGTTCTTTCAGGCGGGTAATCTTATCCCGGATGACCCGGCGGTCGGTCTCAATTTCTGTTTCTCCCGGACCTCTCAGACCGATACCTCCTTTTTGCCTTTCGAGGTGGGTCCACATACCGGTCAGACGGGGTAATAAGTATTGATATTGTGCCAGTTCTACCTGTGTTTTAGCATGTGCTGTACGGGCCCGATTGGCGAATATATCCAGAATTAAGTTGGTGCGGTCGAGTATTTTGACGCCTTTCAATTCGTTTTCGATGTTCCGGAGTTGGGTCGGAGAGAGTTCGTCATCGAAGATAACCAGCTCGGCTCCGTGTTCTTCTATATATTGACGAATTTCATCCAATTTACCTTTTCCGATAAACGTACTGTTGACCGGTTTATCCAGATTTTGTGTAAATATTTTTACGGTTTGGGCTCCGGCTGTTTCTGCCAAAAACGCCAGTTCATCCAAATATTCGTTCATCCTTTCATAGCTGATCCCTGCATCCTGGAGGGAAACTCCGACTAAAATCGCTCTTTCTGCTTCTTTCTCTGTATAAAAATATTCACTCATATATGTAATGTCTTGCTAAGTGGAATGTTTAATTGTAGGTTTTAGATTAAAAATCTGATAACGCGTCAGGTCACCAAGTAATTTACAAGTTACAACCTGAAATTACAATTTATATGAACGTATATCCTGTCCTAAAGTTTCTGTGCGAAGACAAAAGCATTTCAGACAAGAAGGGGCTGACATTACTGACAGCCCCTTACATATTATGTGAAACTTGTATTAGTTGTTGGTTAACTGGAAATTGATAGGCAACGTGTAAGCCACACGCACAGGTTTACCTCTCTGTTTTCCCGGAGTCCATTTGGGCATACTCTTTACCACACGAACAGCTTCTTTGTCCAATGATGAGTCTACACCTCTCGCTACCTTTACGTCAGTAATACTACCGTCTTTCTCGATAACGAACTGAATGTATACTTTACCGGAAATACCGTTTTCCATGGCCAATACCGGATATTTGATATTTTTGTTCACCCATGCGGTAGGACTTCCCCCCGGGAATGCCGGCATCGTTTCTACCACCTGGAAGATTTCCTGTTCTCCCGTATCTTCAGTCTTAAAGTCATCGAAACTGGTAACATCAACGACCGTATTTTCTGTTTCGTCTTCAGCATCGGTAATTTCCAGATCATCATCCACATCCTGATCGTTTTCTACGATGTTGATCAAGTCCGCCAGTTTGGGCGCTGCAGGAGGAGGAGGAGGAGGAGGAGTATTCTGCTGGGTAATGGGAATAACTTCATCTTCTATTTGCATCTGGGCAGTTGTGTCTAAATCTTTCATTTTGGACGTTTCACTTTTCCATTCGAAAGCATATAACAAAATACCCAAAGCAATTACAAGACCAATCTCAAAGAAAAGTGTTTTTTTCCCTTCAAGATCTGCTTTCGGTGCCTTTTTTACTTCCATGATATAAATTTAATTTGTATTTTTATTACATCTCACTTACAGCGGGTAAAAATATAGAAATTCGGACAACTTTCCAATATTTCAAACGTTTTTTTTAAATGAAACGTTAAAAAACAAACGAAGCTGTTGATAAATGTTAATTATTTGAATAATACCACTTAATTCCTATTTTTATCCTTCCTCTTTTGCAAAGATATGATTTTACTTTTTTATTTTGTATTCGCATTATTATAAATTTTGTGAAATTTTCAAGGCATGTTGAGCATATTTTATCTGGAAATAGATTCTGCCGTAGGGGAGAAACCGGGCTTGTCCTTTTTCGAATCCCGGGTAAAGCGGGCAACTTTTGATGAAGCAATGTCATTTCGGAATGACAAAGTGCGGCTTACCCGTTTGTTGGGAGAGGCGATGGTATGGTCCGGTTTAAGAAAATTGTTCGGAATGGAAAAAGAAGATTGTCGAATACAGAGAAGCGAGCACGGAAAGCCTTATCTGGAAGGAGAGAGACAGGTATATTTTAATATTTCCCATTCAGGGACTTATATTGTTTGTGCTTTTTCAGATGCGGAAGTCGGCATCGATATCGAGAAGATTGCCTCTCCCCGATATGAGGTCGCCCGTCGTTTTTTTCATCCGGAAGAAGTCCGGTTATTGGAAAACGGAAAGTTTAAAAATGAGAGTTTGTTTTATGATATCTGGGTGGTTAAAGAAAGTTTTCTAAAATATAAAGGTACCGGTTTGACTTGTCCATTGTCTTCTTTTCAGGTAAATATCTTTCCGGGTAAAGCATTGATTTACGAAGGAGGACATTTACTGACGTTAAATATCCGGGAATGTCCGGTAGCGGAAGGTTATAAATGCTATGTTTGCAGTCCTTTGAAAGATGTTGCGACGCCGGTTCGCTGGTGCTTGCAAGATTTGTAGGGTTATTTACAATGCTTTACTTTAACGGAAGCAAAGCATTGTAAAATAAGATTTATTTGTGGAATTGCCCGGGTTGTGTCAATAGGTATTCCGCAATCTGAACGGCATTCAAAGCGGCTCCTTTTTTGATTTGGTCACTGACCACCCAAAAAGCCAAACCGTTTTCATTCGTCAGGTCTTTGCGGATACGCCCTACATATACGGGGTCCTTGCCGGAGATAAAGAGAGGCATCGGATATTCTTTTGTCGCCGGATCATCCTGAAGGATGATGCCGTCCGTGTTTTCAAAAGCCCGGCGTGCTTCAGAGACGGTAACCGGTTGCTCGGTTTCCAGCCAGATGCTTTCGGAATGCGCTCTTAAAGAAGGGACACGAACGCAGGTAGCGCTGACTTGTATATCAGAATGCATAATTTTGCGTGTTTCGTGATACATCTTCATTTCTTCCTTTGTATAACCGTTGTCGGTGAACACGTCAACCTGAGGTATCAGATTGAAGGCAAGCTGGTAAGCAAATTTTTCCACCGTCGGTTTTTCTCCGTTTAATATTTGTCTGCATTGCGTATAAAGTTCCTCCATGGCTGCTGCGCCTGCACCGCTTGCGGCCTGGTAAGTGGATACATGTACCCGCCGGATATGGCTTAATTTTTCAATGGCGTTCAGGGCGACAACCATTTGAATCGTGGTACAATTCGGGTTCGCAATAATTCCTTTCGGCCGGTTTAAAGCATCCTGGGGATTGACTTCCGGTACAACCAGAGGAATGTTTTCTTCCATCCGGAATGCGCTGGAGTTGTCGATCATAATAGCGCCGTAACGTGTGATTGTTTCTGCAAATTCTTTAGAGGTACCTGCTCCTGCGGAGGTAAAAGCAATGTCTGTTCCTTTGAAATCATCATTGTGTTGCAAAAGTTTTACTTCAATGTCTTTCCCCCGAAAATTATATTTTGTACCGGCGCTTCTTGCCGAACCGAATAGTACGAGCTCATCTATCGGAAAATTACGTTCATCCAGCACTCGCAGAAACTCTTGTCCTACAGCTCCGCTGGCCCCAACAATTGCTATTTTCATCTTTTTAAATTGGAATAAAATGTCTTAAAATTTCAGTTATTCATATTTGCAAAAGTAGTAAATAGAGTAAGTATCAGAAATTTAATTGATGTATTTTTCAGAAGATACCGGATATGTTTAAAATGAAACATTTTGTATGGAATAAGGATTACTATTGAATGCGACCGGATTTTTTCGTAAATTTAAAAAATCAGGGATTGTAGATTTTAGATTTTAAATTGAAGATTGAGGATAAGGTAGGGGGAAACGGAAGGTGGTTGCCGGTTTACGATTGAAGGTGATGTTTGATTTACAGGTGTGTAGGGAGAGCGTATTTTTCCGGTTAAAATTTATGCAGAATGTTGAATATTTTAATGGTTGATTCCGGATTTACGGTATTAGGTGAAACAGATCCGGTAATAAATCAGCTTACCAGGTAATTTACAATTTGAATAAGGAGGTGGAATTGTAAATGGGTGGAAATTTTGTTCAATTTGCGATACATAGACCGGGAGTTTGAATTAAAAGCCGAAGTAATGATACTGTTTTTTTATCTTTTTATTTTTTCTGTTTCTGGCTATATTCCAGGAGGACAGAAAGTAGGTCTTTGTTTTTGCTTGTTGTTGTCTGTAGTTGTTGTGTTTTCACAGGAAGCCGGAAAAATACCGGGTAAAGGCGATTTGTTGATTAATGAAATTCTCTATGAGGCTGTACCTGCCGATGCGGAGTATCTTGAACTGTATAATTCCGGCAATAAAGATATTGCGTTATGTGAAATTTATATCGGTAAAAGGGATAGAACCGGAAGTCTGATTGCTGTAAAACCGATTGTGAAATCGGAAGAGGTTTTGAAACCCGGAGCATTGGTGTGGATATGTTCTAATCCAGCGGCTATTGCAATGGCTTATTCTTATCATCATATGGAAAACTGTGTTGTGTTGCCTGCAAAACTGGCTTATGCCGATGATGGAGGTATTGTGGTTGTGCTAAATCGGAACCGGGAGGTTATCGATGAGGTTACATACGGTAAGTTTTTGCATCATCCGATGGTTACCCAAACAAAAGGGATAGCTTTGGAAAAAGGGTGGAGTAATACCGGTATGCCAGGAAAAGGGAAATGGACTTCGGCCGGAGGGGATGCCGGAAACGGATTCGGAAGTCCGGGTATGCCTAACCGGGCCGGAAAGATTTTGTCAGAAAGAAATGACGGGGAATTTATGAAATGTGTTCCGGAAGTATTTACTCCGGATGGGGATGGATTGGAAGATGAATTAGAGATAAAAATCACGGTTCCGGACCGGGAGTTTGTATTGCAGTTGTCGGTGTATGATGCCCGGGGCAGGTGTGTCCGTAAAATAGCCGACCGTGTCCCGGTTTATTCAGGCATCGGTTTTTCTTGGAATGGTACATCCGGGGACGGGTGTTTGTTATCTGCCGGAATCTATGTGATTTACGGATGCATTGTATATTCGGATGGGGGACGGCGGGAAGTGCGTAAAGTATGCGTGCTTTCCAGATAAGTGGGTATAATTGTTCCGGTAAATAAACGGATTTGTGTTTATCCGGAGAGTCAAAATAAAAAGTTTTCCTTTATCTTTACAAGACTAAATCTTTAAAACACGATAGTATGAAGGATTCTGTTTTATTATTAACGGTATGTTGTTTGTTTTCTCTTACCGGGAAAGCTCAGGAAATGAAAGAGATAAAATTGAATGCGCCGGACAAGGACAGGGGGATACCGGTTATGAAAGCATTCGAGCAACGTAAATCGGACCGGGAATTTGCAAATAAAGAGTTGAGCTTACAGGATTTATCCGATTTGTTATGGGCAACAAACGGTATAAACCGACCGGAATCGGGAAAGCGTACGGCGCCGTCTGCCATGAATCGCCAGGATATTGATGTGTATGTTTGCCGGGCCGATGGAGCTTACCTCTACGATGCCGTGAACCGTGTTTTGAAGCCGGTGTCTCCGGATGATTTAAGATCTTTTGTGGCAGGTGGGCAGGAATGGGTAAAAACGGCTCCGGTATGTCTGGTTTTGGTATCTGATCTTTCGAAGTTCGGAGGAAAAGGAGAGCACCAAATGATGACAGGAGCTATAGATGCCGGGATTGTCTCTCAAAATATTGCGATTTTTTGTGCGGGAACCGGTTTGGTAACCGTTCCTCGTATGTCAATGGATCAGGATAAGTTGCGGGCCTCTCTTAAATTGAAAGACAGCCAGCAGCTCTTTTTGAATAATCCGGTAGGATACCCTAAATAGATTTTTGATTTACAATTTTTGATTTACGATTTTAGATTGTTGTGAGAAAACCGGTTCTTGGGTAAGATCGGAAAATTTTAATTAGCAATGATTTTGTCATAACCGGATTCATTATTATTTACCCAATCTCCAGGTTTGTGATGAGGAAAGGTGTCTGGAATCGTAAATCAAAAATTTTAAAATTTCTTTCCGTGGTATATGTTTCTTCTTTCGATCATGCTTTTGTCCTGGGGTTTTAATCCGGCATTGTAAAAGAATATCGGTTTGTCGTGGTCGGTCAGGTACATTCGGTCTGTGATTTTAAATGCCGTATTGGCAAGTGATAAATCCGGTTGTAGATAGGGTGTCCGGATTGCAGCCATATCCAGTACGGTATGAAATGCTGCGTCCGTTGCGACCGGTTTCGTCAGGTTTTGGCTGATGGCTTCGGCTTTTTCCGGGTAAGCTGTCTGATAGGTTCCCGACATCCAAATAAATATCGGAATGTGTAATTGGTAATAAGTCGGATTCGGAGATGCGTGTAAAAACCGCTTCCGGTTGTCATCCAATAAGTCTTCCCCGTGATCGGCCGTGTAAAATAGGGCTGTGCAGTCTTCGGTTTGCTGGAGCGATTCGATCAATTGGTGTAAGAAATAATCCGTGTATAAAATACTGTTATCGTAGGCATTGATCAGTTCCTGTTTGTTGCTTACGGCCACTTTGGTCGCATTGTCGGGAAGGAATCTGGAGAATGACTGGGGATAACGTTCTTTGTAATTGAAATGAGAACCGTAGGTATGGAGTACGAAAAACAGGTTTCCCGGTAAAGAATCGAGGTAATGCCGGACAATAGGGAGCAGGTCGCCGTCAAAATGATTGTGAGTGATGAGGTTTTCTCCTCCGTCGGTGCGGATATTGTGGCGGTAGTCAGCCTGTGTTGCAAAGAAGTCTGTAAAAGAGCGGTTCGGGATTTGATTGGACAGGAATAGGGTTGTAAATCCGGCTTCTTTGAATGCTTCCAAAATGCTCTTTTGGGTATATATGACATCATAATTTTCTGCAGAGGCTGCGGATAAAATCAAAGGGACACTTTTATGTGTCGTGTTCGATTGGGTAATGGCATCCGGGAAGAAAACAAGACCGGGGGTTTTACTCAAATAGGGATTCGTTTCCCGTTCGTATCCGCAAAGATTCCAATTTCCCGCCCGGCTGGCTTCTCCCACAACCAAAACGTATATTTCCCTTTTTTGCGGATGTATGTCTTTCCGGGCCTGGAATGTAAAATTCCGGGAACTTTCGGGATATTTTTCGCTGCGGGACCATTTTTGAGCAGCAAATCCTAAGTTATATATGACATTGGCGGGATATACATCTTCATGTAACGTGAAACGTGCTGTATTTTTGTTTATCGCTGTAAATGTCAGGCCATAGGAAATCAATATAAGGAAGGCTCCGCTTATGATCATTTTTTTCCGAAACGGTGACGGAAGGTATACTTTGCGTTTGCAGGCTACGGCGGCAATGGCTGTCGTCGGAAGGTATAACAAACATACGATCACGACCGCCGGCCAGATGTTGTCTAATAATTCGGAAGCTTCGCTGACATTTGTTGTTACCAGATTGAGAAACATATCTACTGCTATGACGGCCTCTCCGAATAGATAGAACAGTACAAGCTGAAAAGCATGTAAAAACAACAGCGGGAATAGAAAAAGCTGCACTTTTCCCGTATTTTTGGATAAAGAAAGCAGAAAAATGTAAAGTCCGAACGGGAAAGTAATGAGTACGACCTTCCCCATAAAGGAAAACGGTTCGGTAAATATAAGGCATACGCTCGGTATGAGGCTCATACCGACATAAAACCAGAATAACCGATAGGGATTAGAAAAAAATAATTTGAAAAAGCGATACATATTGTTGTTAAAATCTAGAATGCTTCGTTAATACTGAAGTAAAAAGCGGTCTGACCTTTTCCGATACCATAATCGAGTCGGACATTGACTCTGTTTTTGAATTCCCAGCGATAGCCGAGTCCGTATGTTGGCAAGGTATGACTCCATTTGAATTTTTTCACTTCGGGAAAAATATTTCCGGCTCCGCCCCAAACGGCGATACCGTGACGGTTGTATATTTTTTGGCGTAATTCCACCTGTGCCTGAATCAAATCGTTGTCCCGGTACTGACCTTCGTAATAACCTCTCATCTGATAGGGACCACCCATCAGGGCAACCATGCTCCAGGGGGTATCGCCATAGTTGAATATCCCCTGAAGGTCGGAGGCTAAGATTGCTCCTTTCCACAATTTAGCGTAATGACGGGCAATAATTTCCGTACGTTTGAAAGAGTATTTGTTTCCCAGAAAAGAAGGGAAGAACAATTGCTCCAGTTTGACGAAAGAACCGGAATAGGGATTGGGAATGAAATCCCGGGAATCGTAAGAGATGAGCAGTCCTCCGCCGAAAGTGCTGATGTCGCTTCGTTCTCCGTTTAGGAAACTGATATTATTGAAATCTTTTCCGTTGACGTGTCGGTACATACCTGTAATTCCGACGTAGGTGTTGGTTGCGATCTTTCTTAAGAAATCCAATTTGACCTGTACTTCTTTTCTTTTGTATTCTGTGTAGTGGTGCTCCTGCCTGCCGTTTTCATATCCGATTCCCCAATATTTACTGGGAAATGAAAAGAAATATATATTTGCATCCAGCCGATAGTTTGCATGGGGAAAAATTGTATTGCCCCGTACTCCCAACAGGTAAAATCCGGTAGTGGTAATGTCACCGTACAACGATACATTGGAAGGTGATATCGACAGATCGGTTGGGTCTATGCGGTACAATCCCGATGCAACAAGTCCTAAGCCCAATTTTACGTCACTGGCAAAGTGCGGACCTCCGATGATGGAAAAATCGAATTTTTTTTCTTTTGTCGTTTCGTTTGATTCCTGAAAATATTTATATATGCGGTGAAAGATATTTTGTTTTTTTAAGGTATCCTGGTATTGAATGATCAGGCTATCCTGAGTTTGTTCATTGCCCTGACAAATTCCCTGAAAGGAGAACAAATTAAAAATGAATGCAATATAAATGCTACGTGTTGACATTTTTTGTTGACGATTTACTGTGTCTAGCACACATTTTGCTGTAAAAAAAATATTATTGTGTATTCACTCATACGCAATAATGATGCCAATGTTTAATTTTTTGTAATCAATTTTAAAGATGGGGCGTTTTTTCCTTCTTCTATCTTTTATTTGCTGTGTTTGTATCGGAAGAGCACAGGTAGGCCAGAAGGTATGCCCGATTACGATTTATGATGCTTATAATAAACCGCTTCAATTGCCGTTTCTGGGAGAGAAGCATTTGCTGTTGTTTTACGTAGACCCCGATCATCCGAGTCAGAACAGGGTATTGCGGAATTATTTCAGAAAACATCCTTTTACCGATGAAAATATTGAATCGTATGGTATTATTAATTTGAAAGATGCTCCTTTGCTGGCTAATTCTTTGTTGCGTTTTATGATCCGAAAGGAGATCGCAGGAACACAGGCCTATGTGTACAATGATCCGGATCACACCGTGAGCCGGGCCTGGAAATTGGGAGATGTCAATAATAAATTTGTCGTGTTGTGGATCAATAAAGAGTGTACGATTGAATTTTTTAAGGCCGGAGAACTAACGGAAGATGAAATTGTACAGTTGAAAGACCTGATATGTAAATACCGGAAAAAGAACCCTGTTCCTGTAAAGCCGGCCCGGGAAGAGAGCAGGGATACTGCGGCAAATTGAAATAAAACCCGGGAAAGAATTTCAGTTACAGTTATTCTTCTTTCTCCGGGCTTCTTTTTTTCGGGGGAAAAATAGGAAATAACAAGTGCAGGCTTGATATGACCTTGTGCTTTTGTCCCGAAAGCTACAAATCCGTATTTGGCAGGTCTTCTGACTTACTTCCGGAATAAGACGCCTTCCCGTTTGATAACAGTGGCAGAGAATGTCTTTCCTTGAGGAAGCTTACAGCAGCGGGTACTGTCCGGGAATTTCACCCGGTTCCCTTTTCATTCATCTCTAAAGACTTGGAGACAAACACCAAATACTATAGGCAAAGATATGAAGTTAAAATTAAAAAGGAAATATTTTGAAATATTTCCTTTTTAAATTTTATGATCCGGAAGAATAATTACTGTTAGTACGGTAAGATTTCATCCAGTTCCTGAGCTAATTTCTCAGACTTTTGATATAATTCATCGCGATACACCTTTTTAGCTGCTTTAAGAGCATCGGCTGCATTGGTTTTTACCATTACTTGCACTTCCACGACGCCGTTTCCTTTTTCACGGTATATTTCCAATACAGGAAATACTCCCTTTAAAGAGGCGGATACCAGGTTTTTATTGGTAGAAACAAACTCGTCGATCGTTTCGATATCGTCTTCACCGTAGTTGGTGGTAGAAAGTTTACTTTTTACAAGACCCGAAAGTGTGGTATTGATGTGTTCTGCAATTTCCATCCGGGCGCGGTCGTCAGCGATTTTTTTTGCGGCAGAATAATTACCGCCCGTTGCTTTATGTGTACCGGTAAAGTATAATTTTTCACCTTTGTTATCCTTGTCGAGTTCGGCATAACGGCTGTCCTGGATTTGTCTTTCCATCGGAAGCTTACCGGGCATAACTTTCCAGCCTTCTTTTTCTAATTTCTTAGCTGTTTTACGACAGTCTTTTTCTACTTTACTTTTCAGGTCTTTTTTCAGTTTTTTATTACTGGTTTGTGCTTCAACTGCTGAACAGGCAAATACCAATGCCAATGAGCATACTAATACTTTTACAATAGTTTTCATAGTCGATAATTTGAGTTATTTGTTACCAATTTGCTTTAAAAGGAAGGGAAAAATCAATACGTTTGGAAACTCCTTCCGTATTTTTGATTTCCAGATGGCCTTTTAATAGATTCATCCTGTTGTTTTGTTTCTCTAATAATTCTACCTCACCGTTATAATCGACATTAACCGTTTGTGTACCTTTGGAAACAGTCTGATTTAAATTGTCAATAAATAACGGCATGCTTAATCCCGGAACATTTAAGGTAATGTTGTCGATGGTATAAGCTGCTTTGGATTCGAGGTTTATGCGAATACTGATGTTGGCTAAGGTAGAATCGGTCTTCGTCTCCGCTGTCAGGTAGACGTCTTTGCTTAAAATTACTTTTACTTTATCCTGTTCGGGATCGATATAAAATGTTTGGGATAAGTTTTTGTTTCCCAATTTGAAAGTTATTGTAGCAAAGTTTTCTTCTGTCGGATCACAGGTTTCGGAATTATAATGGATATTCCAGTGGTCTTCTTCTGCTTCCGGTCTTATTTGTGTCAATGTTGCTGATTTTACGACAGGCCGTTGTGAAACTTTTATGGCTTTTCCTCTCAATTGCAGGTCAAGACAATAACACCCCAGTTTGTTGGAAATTTCGTGAATAGAGATTTCATTGTATAGTTGTCTGTAATTGCGTTGTAAGTTTCTGGCAGCCTCTTTTCTGACATCGTCGAAAAAATACCGGATGAGGCTGTTGAGGTCTGTGACGGCTTTATCGATCTGCGCGACAGAGGTGATGTTCTCATATTGTTCTTCCAGTGTATTGTATTTTTCATTCATTTCGTTGTCTTTGCGCTGGAATTCATGAACGAGTTTTTTCAGTTCAAGACTCGGGAACGGATATTTTACACAATACAGGTAGGATATTTCTTTTGTTTTTTTATCCTCTCTTTTTTCCCAATAAGCTTCTTCTATTTTAGATTCGGAAATTCCTGTCAGATAAGGCAGGTTGGCAGATTGGGTCTGAGCTGTGTAGGTGTATGAGTCCAGGAAATTGACGATGCCGCTGTTGACAGACTCCTGGTTGATCGTACTTTCACTGGAGGATTTTACATTTTGAGCTACAGCATCGATGACGTATTTACGGATGTTATCCATACATTCGTTTTTCGCCCTTTCTATATTGTCTGCAATGGCAGAGGTGACGATGTAGTCTTTTTGGGTTGTATTTACCCATACCGGTGTTTTTTTGGCACTTTTCTGAACAACTTTCAATTGTGCTGTACAAGGAAGTATTCCGATAAAAAGAAGCAGTGATAAAACGCGTATATGTTTCATAGTAGTTCGGTTTTTGAGTTGTTGTTTGTCAACAATCGGGTATTATTTGAATCTTTCCAGAAACCATTTGCTGACCTGTTTTTCCATGTCTGAGGAAGAAGTTCTCGTGTAATTTTCTCCTGCTTTTTTAGCTGCTTCTATACGTAGTTTCTCTAGCATGACCTGGTTCTCCTGCGCTTTTTGCTGAGCTTCTTTTTCAGCTTCCAGTTGTTGCATTTCCCGTTCTAATTCCGCTTTCTCTTTTTCGTCAGCCTCTTGTTTTATTGCATTGATCATCTCGGTTGCTTTTGCAAAACAGTTGCTGGATGGATCTATACGGATGAGTTCGTTCAATGCGCCTTCAAGGTCGTGCTGTGCTAATTTGGCTTTTGCATTTTGAAGAAACGCCGTTCCGTCTTTGTCGATTTTCTTCATGTAAATGGCAACCATCTGATCGGCAATAGCCGGATATTCGTCCACGCTTTCAGGAACGGAGGCCAGTACGGCCAGGGCCTGATCGTATTCTGTACGGTCTGCCAGTGATTTGGCTTTGGCTGTCAAAGCCGGTATCCGGGTCGTATAGTAATCGATGATTTTTTTCCGGCATTGGTTCATAAAATTCCGAATGGCCGGACTACGAGGGTTCAGATTGTTGAAAGCCATTGTGATAGCCCGGTTTTCTGCTTTGTCGATCCCTTTCAGAGGTACGGCAATTTCGTTGATGATTGTCCCTTCCAAAACATTAACCACGATCAGGGATACTTCCAGGCTTACTACATATTGAGCCGGGATCGTGCCTGTCACTTGTTTGTCGGTTGTTATGACATTGGCTGTCAGAGCAATCTCACCGGAGATCGAACCGAAACCGTTTTGTGTGGTAATTTGGATTAATTTATGCTCCAGGGCCTTTTTGGCATAATCCGGCAAATCCAGTCCGTCAGGAACTACAGGAGTTACGGCTACCATTTCTTTGGCACTCAGAACTTCTTGTCCCTGACTGTAGAATGAGCAAAGAAGCAGGATGGCTATACCGTATAAAAATTTCCTCATGACTTTGTAATTTTATTGTTGACTACCTTCGATAATGATGTAAGCCTGACCTAAACCTTTGGTCGATAATTTGGCTTTAATGTTGTACTTGGTCCGCAGTGCTTTCCGAAGCTCGTTGGCCCAATTGCGGGTATCCAGGGCACGTCCGTTGGCATTGACCATCGGTATGCGTACCTGTTCGAATTTCATTCTGTTTTCGGTAACGTCGGAAGTCGAAAAACGGCCGCTTACCGTGTTCTGTGCCATCCAGTCTTCGATCAGGAAACTAAGTTCATCTCCGTCAAATTCCGATTCGAAATTGACGTCCGAATCATTGGTTCGTTTACACTCCAGAGACACTTCCCGTCCGTTTTCGAATAAATCGTCGAAATGTGCCTGTAACTGGCTGTTGAATTGATCGATGTGACCGATGATTGCTTCTTCCAGTAAAACCGGTAGTTCGACACTGAAAGAGGGTTCTCCTGTACCGGAAGCAGCAGCAATTTGTTTGTTTGTATAGGCATCGATACCTTGTAAATTAAATGTCAATGTATGTTGGGGGCCTTTCTTGTTGACAGTCCACATCAGTTGCATCCAGATATCGGCTTTTGCGACTTTGCGTAATTTGTCGATCGGCGATTCGGCTATACCTCCTTGGTCTGTCATGGAAACGCTTTCTTCAGCGGCCTCTGTATCCAATGCTTTTAAACAATCGGCAAGAACTTTCAGATTGAAACCCCGCTCGCTCATCATTTCACCTATTTTGCTGATAGCCAGAGTTAAATCCGGATTTTTCAACAATGCGGCTTTGTAGTCTGAAATGGTGCTTTTGCTGCCCATATCGTCGTATTCTTTTACAAATCCGTTCTGATAGCACCAAACGTCGCTCGGAACAACCATGATTGTCGGTTTCTTTGCCTGACAAAAGCCCGTTAAGGTGAATGCACACAAAAAGATGATATTGATAAATGTCTTTTTCATAGTTCTAAGTTTAAAATCCCGCATCTAATCTTTTTACAATTCCTTTTTCTTCCAGATATTTTCTTAAATCGTTGTATTGTACCGTTACGACAACACCGACTTTATATTCTTTTTTCCCGACTTTCATGATATCTCCTGCGGCGATGGCCCCGTTATTCGTCAATGTTACGAAACGCATATAGTCACCGCCATTGGTTTGGAAAAAGGATTTGAAGAAATCAGCATTTTGTTTTTCGATTTCTGCGTTTTGCACCAACGGCTTTTTGCCCGGAATCCGTTCTTTAGCCGGAACCCCTTTAAAAATAACTCCATGAACGGCATTTTTACGGGCCTGGTTTGTGGCAATCGTCGGATTTTTAGAAAAACTCCACACTTTTACCAAGCAAGTTCCTTGTATCCCTACATTTACAGCTTCTAATTCGTAACGCCAGTTTTCCGTATCCTGGTCTGCTAACCTTTGTTTCTTTTTTTGAGAAAAAGCAATAATGGGTAAAATCGTTAGAATAAGTATGAGTACGCCTTTCATAGTTTTTAAATTTTATTTGTCTGTTGAATATTTTTCGCAAATTAAATTACCGTTGTCCTCTTTTTTTCCTGAAAACAACACTGTTGAATCGATTTCTGTTTTTGTAATAAAACAATTATCTAGCTTACACTTTCTACAAATATAGGTATATATTTTCAAAAAAAACAAAAAAAGTGAGAATTATATGATGGATAGGCTTGAATGACAGAGGGACAGGATTGTCCTGGAAAAGAAGTCAAACCGATGGTTAAACCGGACCTGTTGAGATTTTTGATGGGTTTTGCAACTTCCTTCGCGGAGCGGTCTGAAATTTACATTTCTTTTTTTGATTTTTATCGTTTAGGTATAAAAAGAAGAGACTGTAGTAAAAACTACAGCCTCTTTGTATCGGAATAACAATGAATTATTCGTTGGTACTGCTTTTCGATTTTTCCTGGCGTTTGCGTTCGTTCTCGTCCAGATAAATCTTTCTCAACCGCATGGCATGTGGCGTGACTTCTACGTATTCATCTTCCTGAATGTATTCGAGGGCTTCCTCCAGGCTGAATTTGACAGGGGGAGCGATATTTGTTTTTTCGTCAGAACCGCTTGCACGCATGTTTGTCAGTTTCTTGGATTTACATACATTGATGACAATGTCGTCGGGACGGGTGCTTTCCCCGATTACCTGCCCGGCATAAACTGTTTCTCCCGGTTCGATAAAGAATTTTCCCCGGTCCTGTAATTTATTGATGGCATAGGCGAATGAATCACCGGTTTCCATGGCTATCAGAGAACCGTTTATGCGCATTTCGATGTCTCCCTTGTAAGGCTCGAATCCTTTTAAGCGGTGTGCAATAACGGCTTCTCCTGCGGAAGCAGTCAATAAGTTACTGCGTAAACCGATAATACCCCGGGAAGGGATATCGAAGTCCAGATGTACCCGGTCTTCACGGGTTTGCATATTGTTCAGCGTGCCTTTTCGTTTTGTCACCATTTCGATGGCTTTCCCGGAATATTCTTCCGGAATATCGATTGTCAGTTCTTCAACCGGCTCGCATTTTTTGCCGTCAATTTCTTTAATGATTACTTTCGGCTGGCCGACTTGCAGCTCATAGCCTTCCCGGCGCATGGTTTCGATCAATACGCTTAAATGAAGTACGCCCCGTCCGAAAACGACGAAAGAATCGGCACTGGTGCCCGGCTGTACGCGGAGGGCCAGATTTTTTTCCAGTTCTTTGTCCAGTCGTTCTTTGAGGTGGCGGGAAGTGACATATTTACCGTCTTTACCGAAGAACGGCGAGTTGTTGATTGTAAACAACATACTCATCGTCGGTTCGTCTATTGCAATCGGAGGGAGTGCTTCCGGGTTTTCATAATCAGCAATCGTATCTCCGATCTCAAAACCTTCAATCCCGACGATAGCGCAAATTTCTCCGGCTTTTACTTCCTCTGCTTTTTGTTTTTCCAAGCCTTCGAACAGCATCAGGTCTTTGATACGGCTTTTTTCCTGAGAGCCGTCACGCTTACAAAGAGTGATAGCTTGTCCGGCTTTTAAAGTTCCCCGCGTTAATTTGCCGACGGCGATCCGGCCGATGTAAGAGGAATACTCCAAAGAAGTGATCAACATCTGAGCTGTTCCTTCTGCAGCCTGAGGGGCGGGTATATTTTCGATAATGGCGTCCAGTAACGGGGTGATATCTGTCGTTTGATGTTTCCAGTCCGTCGACATCCAGCCTTGCTTGGCACTTCCGTATATGGTCACAAAATCCAATTGTTCTTCTGTAGCTCCCAGGGAGAACATGAGGTCGAATACTTCTTCCTGGACTTCCTCCGGGCGGCAATTGGGTTTATCTACTTTATTAACGACGACAATTGCTTTTTTACCCAGGTTCAGGGCTTTTTGCAATACGAAGCGGGTTTGCGGCATGGTGCCTTCAAAAGCATCTACCAATAAAATTACTCCGTCGGCCATGTTCAATACCCGTTCAACTTCTCCGCCAAAATCCGAGTGCCCCGGGGTATCAATAATATTTATTTTATAGTCTTTGTATCGGACTGATACGTTTTTAGAAAGAATTGTGATACCTCTTTCGCGTTCGAGGTCGTTATTGTCGAGGATCAGGTCACCTCCTTGTTTTTCGTTTTCTCTGAATAGTTTGCCTTGCAGGATCATTTTATCCACCAAGGTCGTTTTACCATGGTCGACGTGCGCGATAATGGCAATGTTCCTTAAATTCTGCATTTTGTATTTATAAAATTAGGGTCGCAAAGTTACAATAAAAAGAGAAGAAAACGAAACCCTGAAAGTGAAAAATCGCTTTCAATCAATATTTTCGCGTCATTTACGGATATCCAACGTTTTCGGTTTTTAATTGGGAAAAATTTAGTATACTTGTAGATAATTTGTAATATTTTTGAGAATGAATAGTAAAATTATCGTACCGGTGTGTCTTTTCGGGACAGCTAATTTGGTGTCATTTACAACTATGGCAGCCGAAAAGGAAAAGCCAATTCCGAATATCGTGTTTATCATAGCTGACGATCTGGGTTACGGGGATGTCAGTTGTTACGGGCAGCAAAAATTCGAGACACCCAATATCGATCGTTTGGCACAGGAAGGGATGCGGTTTACTCAGTGTTATTCAGGAACTACGGTCAGTGCTCCTTCCCGGGCTTGTTTGGTTTCCGGTTTGCATTCCGGACATGCTCCGATCCGGGGAAATAAAGAGGTAGAGCCGGAAGGACAGGCTGCTTTACCTGCAAATATGGAGTCTATTTTCAGAATATTTAAGAATGCAGGATATGCTACCGGGGCTTTCGGAAAATGGGGATTGGGTTCTCCCGGTTCTGTGGGCGATCCGAACCGCCAGGGTATAGATGAGTTTTTCGGGTTTAATTGTCAGTTGCTGGCGCATAATTATTATGCCGATCATTTGTGGCATAACCAGGAAAGGGTGGAGTTGCCGGGAAATGATGACGGTGGGTTCGGAGTGTATACCCAGGATACGATTCATCAGATGGCTTTGAGGTTTATCGATGAGAATCAGGATAAACCGTTTTTTTTATTTCTGCCTTATGTCATACCTCATGCGGAATTGATTGTTCCGGAAGACAGTATTATACAGAAATTCAGAGGCTTGTATCCGGAAACTCCATACAAGGGATGTGATGAGGGATGCGCTGCTTTTCGCAAGGGAGGATATTGTTCTCAGACAGAACCTCATGCAACGTTTGCAGCCATGATATACCGATTGGATGTATATGTAGGACAAGTGGTTGCCAAGTTGAAAGAACTCGGATTGTATGAGCATACGATTATCGTGTTTACCAGCGACAACGGACCTCATAAAGAGGGAGGGGCCGACCCTGATTTTTTCAATAGTAACGGTGGATTCCGCGGATATAAACGGGATGTGTACGAAGGAGGTATCCGAGTGCCGTTTATTACGGTTTGGCCGGGTGTCGTGAAGCAGGGGGAAACGGATTTTATGTGCTCTTTTTGGGATATGATGCCCACTTTTGCCGAGTTGACCGGAGGTAAGGTGAAAGCGACGGACGGGATTAGTCTGATGCCTTTGCTTACCGGAAAAGGGAAACAACAGGAACACGATTATTTTTATTTTGAATTTCAGGAACTGGGAGGACGTCAGGCTGTCCGCCAGGGGGATTGGAAGTTGATACGGCTGAATGCTTCTAAGGGAGAGGCCTCAAAGTATGAATTGTATAATTTGGCTGCAGATCCTTCGGAGAAAACGGATTTATTGACGAAGTATCCCCGGAAGGTAAAGGAATTGAAAAAACGGATGGAAGAGGCTCATGTGTATGACCCGGAATGGCCTTTATTGGAAAATGAAAGAACCACTGACTGAATTTTAAATTTACGATTTACAGTTTTTCTCTTTTTCTTCTTCATCCCCGTGTATCGGAGTAAAGATCAGACGGATGGCCTGATCGTATGTAAAATAGTTCCACATCCAGTTGAGCAGAATTTCGAGACGGTTCCGGACGCCTAAAATGGAGCGTAAATGTACGGCCATCCATAAGAACCAGGCGATGAAGCCTTGTGTTTTCAGATACGGAAGGTCGGCAACGGCTTTATTTCGCCCTACGGTGGCCAGGCTGCCTTTGTCCCGGTAATGGAAAGGTGTAAGAGGTTTGTTTTGTCTTGTTTTTATTATATTGGAAGCGAGTAATTTACCTTGCTGGATAGCAACTTGGGCAACTTGCGGATGTCCGTTGGGATAGTTATCTTCGGTTTGAAGACAGATGTCGCCTATGGCATATATGTCTGTCAGGTCTTTTACCTGATTGAATTCATTACACAGAATACGTCCTCCGCGACCGACAGAGGTTAACGGAATACCCCCGAACCGGTTGGCGGTTACGCCACTGACCCAAATGACAGTTTCGGTTGGGAGTTTTTCGTTGCTTTCGAACAAGATACAGTCGTTTTCATAACCGGTAACCTTTGTGTTCAATCGTATATTTACCCCCATTTTCTGTAAGAAATGACAGGCTTTTTGCGATGCCTGTTCCGACATATTGCCGAGCAGACGGGGAGAGCCTTCTATCAGATAGATATTGAAAACCCCACCTCCCAGATCGGGGTAGTCTTTTTGGAAGATATAGCGTTTCATTTCCGTCAAGGCACCTGCAATTTCAACACCCGAGGCTCCGCCGCCGACTACAACAATGTTCAGGAGTTGTTGTCGTTTGGCCGGATCGTCCGTGATCAACGCTTTTTCCAGATTGCTCAATAGTTTTGTACGCAGGGCCATCGCTTCGACGACACTTTTCATGGGCATGACATGGGCTTTCAGGTTTTGCATCCCGAAATAATTGGTATCTGTGCCGGCGGCGATGATCAGGTAATCGTAGGAGATGACACCGATTGTTGTTTCTACCTGTTTTTTTTCCGGGAGGATCCGCTTTACTTCTGTCATCCGAAAATGAAAATCAGGAATCTGCCGGAAATCTTTGCGGAAAGGGAAAGCAATGGAACCCGGGTTTAATCCGGCCGTCGCTACCTGATATAAAAGGGGTTGAAACTGATGGTAGTTGTTACGGTCGAGTAGAACGAGCTGAAAGCGATGACGGCGTAGTTTTGCTATCAGTTTGAGGCCGCCGAAGCCGCCGCCTATAATGACGATTCTGGGATGGGTGTTATCGGGGATATTGGGATTCATTGCATCTTCATTTTGAAAATAAGTATACGTTAAAAGATGCGTTCAGTTACCTAAAAAAATAACACCGGAGAAAACCGGTGTTATCTGGGTGATTTATCCGACTGTATTAGCACTTCCTAATACATTGATCAGTTTGTGCTTGTAGAGTTCTCTTAAAGAGTCGCGGGCCGGTCCGAGGTATTTTCTCGGGTCGAATTCTGCCGGTTTGGTGGCGAAGATTTCGCGGATAGCGGCAGTCATTGCCAAACGACCGTCAGAGTCGATGTTGATTTTACATACGGATGATTTGGCTGCTTCGCGCAGTTGTTCTTCCGGAATACCGATTGCATCTTTCAATGCACCGCCGTATTTGTTGATAATGGCCACTTTGTCCTGCGGAACAGAAGAAGAACCGTGGAGAACGATCGGGAAGCCCGGAATACGTTTTTCAATTTCTTGTAAAATGTCGAAGCGTAATGGAGGAGGAACCAGAATACCGTCAGCATTGCGGGTACATTGTTCCGGTTTGAATTTGTTCGCTCCGTGAGAGGTTCCGATTGAAATAGCCAATGAATCGACACCGGTTTTACTTACGAAATCTTCTACTTCTTCCGGACGGGTATAGGTATGATGTTCTGCCGATACTTCATCTTCAACACCGGCTAACACACCTAACTCACCTTCAACGGTTACATCGTGCTGGTGTGCATAGTCTACTACTTTTCTCGTTAAAGCTACGTTTTCGTCATAGGGGAAATGTGAACCGTCGATCATGACAGATGAAAATCCCATATCGATACAGCTTTTGCAAAGTTCGAAGCTGTCACCGTGATCCAGGTGAAGAGTGATCGGAATATGCAAGCCTAATTCTTTTGCATATTCTACTGCTCCCTGGGCCATATAACGAAGAAGAGTCTGATTAGCATATTTGCGCGCACCACTGGATACCTGTAAGATCACCGGTGATTTACATTCAACGGCAGCCTGTATAATTGCCTGCATTTGCTCCATATTATTGAAGTTGAAAGCAGCAATTGCATATTTGCCTGCCATTGCTTTTTTAAACATTTCTCTGGTATTAACCAGCCCTAATTCTTTGTAGTTAACCATAGCTTGTGTATTAAATAATTGAATTTTGCATCAAAAATAGGAAATTCCTGATAAAGAATCGTATAAAATAAAGTAAAAAACTACTCACTCGTTTTCGGACAAAGCAGGGGCAAAAGGGTCCGGAATATCTCTTTTACCACTTGATTTCTTCCAGACCGTGTTCCCGGAGATATTGGTTTGTCCGGCTGAATTGATGGTTGCCGAACCAACCCCCACGGTTGGCGGAAAGGGGAGAGGGATGAACACATTTCAGAACCAGGTTGTTTTGGGTGTTGATAAAGGCACCTTTGCGTTGAGCGTATGATCCCCATAACAGGAAAACCAGATTGCTTTTGGTTGCAGCGAGCCGTTGAATAACAGCATCTGTGAATGTTTCCCAGCCTTTATTCTGATGAGAACCGGCGCAATGAGCCCTTACGGTTAAGGTTGCGTTGAGCAGTAAGACCCCCTGGTCAGCCCAGCGTTCCAGGTTGCCGGAAACGGGAACGGTCGTCCCGAGATCGTCCCGGATCTCTTTAAAAATGTTCTGTAAAGAAGGCGGCTGCTCGATGCCTTCCGGAACGGAGAAACAAAGTCCGTGAGCTTGTCCCGGGCCGTGATAAGGGTCCTGTCCCAGAATAACGACTTTGGTTTTATCTACCGGACAATGGTTGAACGCATTGAATATCAGCTTTCCGGGCGGATAGATACGTTGCGTTTTATATTCCTCTTTGACAAAAGCGATCAATTCTGCGAAATACGGTTTTTCAAACTCGTCTTTTAACAATTCTTTCCAGGATTCTTCAATCTTGACGTCCATGATTCGAAATTTACGATGTTGGATTTACGACTTAAATTGAACCTGCAAACCGGTTTTAGGATAAAGAGATGAGTCGTAAATCATAAATGATTGCACACTATTATTTTGCCTGACCTCTGATTTTCAATTCAAACATCTTCGGCCAGCGTTTGCCTGTGACATATACTGTTTTTTTTCCGGGATTCCAGGCGATACCGTTCAATACATTATCACTGTCGCCCAAATTATTCCTTTCATTCGGAGATAATATCCGGCTTAAATCGATCTCCCCCTTTATCTCTCCACTTTCCGGGTCTATCAGTACGATGCGGTCCTGCATCCACACGTTTGCCCAGATCAACCCGTCGATATATTCCAATTCGTTGAGCCGGTCTACCGGTCCGTTGTTGTCATATACTTCTGTTTCTTTTATTACATTGAAAGAAGAAGGGGCGATGTGAAATAATTTGTTACTTCCGTCGCTCATGATCAGTTTTTCTCCCATAGTTGTAATACCCCAGCCTTGTGTGTTATAGTTGAAGGTGGATTCCAGGGAAAAGCTTTTGACGTCGTAGATGAATCCTTTCCGGGAGGTCCAGGTCAATTGATATATCTTGTCTTTGTAGATGGTTATGCCTTCTCCGAAAAACTTACTGTCTATGTTTAATGTGGAAAGGATTTTTCCGGTATTCATGTCTGTCTTCCGGATACCGGATTCGCCGTATTGCCCGGTGCTTTCATATAGAAATCCGTCCTGATAGACTAAGCCTTGGGTATAAGCTTTCGGATCGTGTGCGTATGTTGTTACGACATCATAGGTATATTTACGGGGGGCTTTGTCCGGTTTTACGACAATGGTTTGCGTGCTTATGCTTCTTTTGTTATCCGGATGAAAGACCGTCACTTTAAGGGTGGAAGGACCGACTTTACTTGTCGGAACCGTAAAACTGAACGTTTGTATGCCTTTTCCCGTCGTTCCGATCTGTTTCCCGTTCAGAAAGATGTGTGCCGAATCGACTTCAAACCGTTCTTTAGCTGTAAACGAGAGATTTACAGGATCGTGAAACCGGAAATTTTCTTGTTTGGCCGGAGTCTCGATTTTTATGCCGTTGACATATTTGATGTTTTCTTTAGGAGTACCGGCTGGCACCGGAGGGGCAGCCGTTTTCTTTTCCGATGGATTGTTACCGCAAGAAAACAGAAGAAGTACAATACAGATAAACAGGTACGGCATACTCATTTATATTAAGTCGTGCATATTGTAATTTCAGATTTACGATTTCAGATTACATTCCGTCCGGCCCGAATTTCTGAAAAAATCCTAAATCGTAAATCTAAAATTAATATTGAATAATTTCAACTGTAAAATTATTCGATGTTCCATTCATAACCGTCTTTCGTGTCTTTTATGTTGACACCGGCATTTTTCAGATCATCCCGGATTTTGTCGGACGTAGCCCAGTCTTTTTTTTGCTTTGCCTCTGTACGGATAGACATAACCATATCCAGAACTTTACCGAGCGCTTCATGGTCTTTGCCTATTGACTCGGTTTCTGCTTTCAGTCCGAGGATATCGAATACAAAGTCGTGGTATAGTTTTTTCAGGCGATCCAGGTTGGCCCGATTGATCTGCTCTTTTCCGGCTGCAATCGAATTGATGATGCGTACGCCTTCGAACAATTGAGAGATCAATATGGGGGTATTCAGGTCATCGCTCATCGCTTCCGTGCATTTGGTCCACAATTCTTCCACATCGACCGTATTTTGAGTAGACGGAGTCAGTTTGTTCAAAACCTCAACGGCTGCCATCAAACGTTCGTAACCTTTTTCCGCTGCTTTCAATGCTTCGTTGGAGAAATCGAGCGGGCTGCGGTAATGTGCCTGTAAGATAAAAAAGCGAACGGTCATCGGAGAATAAGCCTGCTCCAAAACGTCATTTTCGCCATTGAACAATTGGTCCAGAGTGATGAAATTCCCTAACGATTTTCCCATTTTCTGCCCGTTGATGGTTACCATATTGTTGTGCATCCAGTAACGGACAGCCTCGTGTCCGTAGGCAGCGGTACTCTGGGCGATTTCGCATTCGTGGTGAGGAAATTGCAAATCGAGTCCGCCACCGTGAATGTCGAACGTATCTCCCAGGTATTTTTGGCTCATACACGAACATTCCAGGTGCCATCCGGGGAAACCTTCACTCCATGGAGAAGGCCAGCGCATGATGTGTTCCGGAGTCGCTTTTTTCCACAATGCAAAATCGTAAGGATTGCGCTTTTCGTTTTGTCCGTCGAGTTGACGGGTGTTGGCGAACAACTCTTCTACTTTTCGTCCGGAGAGTTTTCCGTATTGGTATTTTTTATTATAAGCTTCGACATCGAAGTATATGCTGCCTTCGCTCTCGTAGGCAAAGCCATTTTCCAGAATTTTTTTTACCAATGCCTGTTGCTCGATGATATGTCCGGATGCATGTGGTTCGATGCTCGGCGGCAAGGTGTTCAACTGTTCCATATTTTTGTGGTAACGGTTGGTATAGAATTGGACAATCTCCATGGGTTCCAGCCGGTCGAGCCTGGCTTTTTTCTCGATTTTGTCTTCCCCGTCATCGCTGTCATTCGTCAGATGACCGACGTCCGTAATGTTCCGGATGTATCGCACCTTATATCCCAAATATTGCAAATACCGGAATAAGATATCGAAGGTAATGGCCGGCCGGGCATGTCCCAGATGTGCATCACCGTACACTGTCGGACCGCAGACATACAAGCCTACGAAAGGCGGATTTAACGGTTGAAACTCCTCTTTCCGGCGCGACATGGTGTTATATATCGTCAATTTCTGCTCCATGATCTTCTTTTATTTTACGATATTGAATGAGGTATGAAAAATGCATACCTTTATGTTTTTAATCAATTTGTAAAAGTAAAGAAAAAAACAGAAAGTAAAAAATCTTTTGTAATAACGGGGTTATGGAGAAATGAACACTCGTAAATTTTAGATTTACGATTTACGATTTTTGATTGATTCATTCTGAAGAGTTGATTTCATAATTCAGCGGGTTGGCTTGTGTGTCTGATCTAAAATTCATTCAGACTTGGTGTTCGTTGATTTTTTTTTGGTATTCGGAAGGGGTTGATCCGATGAGTTTTTTAAATTGACGGATGAAGTTGGATAAATTACTGAATCCGGATTGGTAAGCAATTTCCGTAATGTTCATTTTGCCTTCGACCAAGTGTTTACATGCCATTCCGATTCTCACTTCCGTGAGAAACTGCACAAAGGTTTTTGTTGTCCGCTGTTTGAAAAATTTACAAAAGCTGTAATGAGACATGTTTACCAAAGCAGAAATCTCATTGAGGTGTATCGGGTTGTGATAATTTTTTAATACGTATTCGTAAACGGTGTTGATTTTGGAGCATTCGTCTTTTTGCTTTAGAGTGGGTGTTTGTAATAAGGAAATCATCTCCAGCTCTTTGGAAAGTGATAATTCATTCAATACCTTTAATAAATCCAATATCCGGTCGAAACCTTTCTTTTGTCCGATGTCGTTTAAGATAAGGCGGAGTTCCCCGTGATGACTGCAAGACAATTTGATCCCGTATATCGATTTATGGAGCAGTTCTTTTATACGACCGGCTTCGGGAATTGAGAACAGACCTTCTCCGAACGATTTTTCCGTAAAAAAGATGGATACGGCATCTACTTTGGGAACAGAGTTATCGTGATAGGTATCGTCGTTTTGAAATACATGTGGAATATTGGGGCCGATGATAAATATGTCTCCCGGAGAAAATCTGTACATTTTATCAGCTACAAATAGAAAACCATTGCTTTTCCGGATAATTGTCAATTGATATTCCGGATGAAAATGCAATAAAGAATAAAAATGTGGAAGTTCCCATTCTTCAATCTTCAAAGATTCTTGTTGATGTAATGTAACTTTGAAGTATAGTGAATCCATATAGTGAAATAAATGTTCAAAAACAATATTCGGCTAAATATTGCCGGTATATGTATGGTGTATACGTATACCGGCGTTTGGTGTTACACTGTTTATTGTTCTAAAGTTGTACGATATTTCATGCAATTATAAAAAATATTTTTTCAACATTGCCTTTGCAGCAGGGTTTATTTTCTTGAAGAAGTATTAAAATATTCAATGGCTTTCAGGGCATCCTGCATAAGAGATTCTGTTGAAACAGGGGCACTTACGGCCTTTTCCATCCACAGATCGGTTAGTGTACATCCTTCCCGGCAGGCTTTTTTCAGTTCTTCGGTTAAATCTGACGAAACCGAAGTTTTGTGAAGTTGGTACATGATAACATTTCCTAAAAAGTAATTGTACAGGTATAAATCCCCCGTAATATAGTGATTATAGATCGACAGGATATGCTGATCCCGGATGTGGAATATTTTTGAAAAATACGTGTTCCAAATCGTACTGCTGATATGAAGTACGGCTTCTTTCAGTTCCTGCGCAGTTGCTTCCGGATGGGCGTATAACCATTTCCAGGTTTCTATCTCGGTCAGGGTCTGTCCTCCCATTTCCAGCAGATACCAAATGGTAGCCAGATTGAGCAGGTGTTGTTTTTCTTCCGGAGAGAAGGGATGCAAATCCAGTGCTTCTGCATTTTTATAGGCAAATAATTCGGCGAATGCTTCCGTGATGGCATCACAAGGTACGCCTGCCAAACGGAAATAGTCGATATTGTTTGTACAAAACACACCGCATATGCAATGACCTAATTCGTGCATGCTGACACGAAAAGCTTTATAATCCAATCCCTGCTTGCCGAACATTGTGGTCAGGAGAGCAGTATCTCCCGGCAGAGAGGGTTGAGAGGAGTAGCCTCCGGATACGACGGGGCGTACTGAGATATGTGAGCCGATAAAGTGAGCGTCCTGGGGATGGATTCCCATTTTTATAAGCAGATTTGGTAAATCTTTTCGGAAAGTTTGAGGATCCGGATAACGGGAATGCGTCAGAGAATCCAGATAGCCGGCAGAAAATGCGGATTGTTCTTGAAAACCGCTGTACCAGATATCGTAAGGCCGGAGTTTTCGTCCCAGTCGTTTTTCAATGATTCTACCGATTTCGGACAGAAGAGGATCTGCCAGAAAATTGCGGATCAGTGTTTCTGTTTTTTCAAGAGAGACGGAGCTTTTGTCGAAAGTGCGTTGAATTGTTGTCGTTTGGGGGGTATAACTCTGGTCCGTGAACATTTTTTCCTTCATACAAGCCAGAAGGCCGGCATAACGGTGAAGGTTTTCTGTTTCATAGTTTTTGATTTCCTTTTGTTTCCCGTTTTCCATTTTGTATAGCTTGCCTGCCGAAGGGTTCCAGCGGGTTGTTGTATCTTTAAGGAAAAGTACGGGAATGTTTCCTGTCGTTGCATTTTCGGCGATCGCGTATAACAGTTCCTGGCGGGAGGTTCCGCCGGGAGCAGTATATTCTTGTTTGATCTGATCTCTGAGACCCCGGTGGCAATGTAAAGCTATTTCGTCGGTATACAGGTATTTCCCTTTTTTATCGGTAATGCGATCTATGCTGAAAAAATAATGCTCCATATAGCGCTTGAAATGGTTGGCTTTTTCCGTAAACGGATTTGAAGAAAATCGGTCGTGCCGAAAAGCATAAGAGTCACCGAGGCAAACCATGGCCCATTTTTCCCGGGTCCATTCCCGGCAATGCCGTTGTTTCTCTGCAAAGGTGTAATAGGGAAAATTGAGTTGTACATAATGGGCGAATTTTGCAGAGTAATGGTCAGAACCGGGGAGGATACGTTGCAGGTAGTCGTCGGCCTCGAGTTTAGGGGTATCCGTATAATAATCCGATTCGTGAAAAAGGGTCGAGATTTTATACAACATGCCTTCCATGTAAGTCAGGTTGTCGATGATTCGTCTGAAATTGGAATGCAGGGTATTGCCGCTCATGAAGTACCGGAGGCAAAAATCAGCAAACTCTTGTTCCGTACCGTCGCCGGACCGCCAATTCCGGGCCAGTTGCGATACTCCTTTACGGATACGTTCTGTTTCGCTTTGTCCGTGTTGTTTTTCCAACTCTGTTTGTACTTTTTCGATGATATCGTTATTTATCGGCGATTGTGCCGGAGAAATACAGGGTAACGTCCATAGAAAAGTACATAGGCAGAAGAGATAGAAGAATGTTTTCATAGGTCTTGGCATAGTTAGTCGTTATTCGTCCAAATTTTTTAATTGTTTTTCGATCGCCAGGGAGGTCGGGGTGACGGATAATCCACCCAGTGCTGTACAACGAAGTTTTGCCGGAAGTGAACGTCCGACTTCGTCCATTGCAGCAATGACTTCATCCAGAGGAAGAACGGCATTTACGCCGGCAGTGATGAGATTTGCTGCGGTGAATCCGTTTGTTGCAGCCAGGATATTCTTACCCAGGCAAGGTACTTCTACCCGGTTTGCGACAGGATCGCAAACCATTCCGAAGATATTTTGTAGGGCGAAAGAACTGGCTTGCAGGGCTGTCCGGGCAGAGCCTCCCATTAACTGTACTATCGCGGCGGCGGCCATGCCGGAAGCTGATCCGCATTCTGCCTGACAGCCTGCGACTTCTGCGGAGAAGGTGGATCGTTGAGCGATGAGCACACCTACAATACCTGCGGCAAGTAAGGCTTTGATGCAATCTTCTTCCGTAAAGCCACAGCAGTCGGCGCTTCCTAAAATGGCTCCGGGGATTGCGGCACAGGAGCCGGCGGTTGGGGCAGCAACGATAGTACCGAAAGCGCTTTTTGTCTCCATCACGGCCATCGTATATTGGGAAATTTTATTGATCAGAGGAGCTTGTAATAGGCGGGCAGCAGCATTCTCCATTAGATGGGATTGTTGCTGAAGAATCCGGTTTTTATAAAAAGTGCCTTGTAGTCCGTTTTGGACTGCCTGACGCATTATTTTCAGAATGCCGGCCGCCATTTTCCACACTTCATCTTCTGAAATGTTACCTCTTTGGGACTCGTATTTCAAAGCCATTTCCCACAATTGAGTGTCCGGCTTCGGAAACGCATTTTCCAGTTCGGCCGCCGTATGGAAAAGGATCCGGTTTCGGCATCCGGACGTGACGGGTAATACAGGTGAGGTGTACCTGTATTTGTTGCAGTTGAATTGGCGTGTAATACAGGCAATGGTTTTTTCTTCCAATGCCTGTGAAAATTTCAGGTGGATGAGATGATCCTGATTTCGGCAATGTATGGTATGGTTTTCGAGGGAAATGTCCTGAAATATCCTGCTGTTTTTCACTTGTTCGCTGATATCGCCGGGAGTATCGGGCAGGTAAAGTAACAGTTCCCAATAGTCGCCGTAAATTTCTGCCGGAAAACCGTCAATCTCTGTGATTTGTATCATCCCTCCTCCGGTAGATAGGGCCGTCAGGCTGAAAGACGAGCTATCGCTTGTCGTTAATGAAAGCTTGTAAGTGTTGGGATGTGTCGCTTCATATTTCCGGATGTGAAATTGGATATCCAGGCCGTTTTGTGCAGCCAGGGATAATGACTTCAACAGCTCGGGCGAAGAGAGGGACAACCCCAACAATCCACCTGCCAGGCCGATATCTGAACCTTGGGTATGGTAAGTTGTGGCAAGCGAGCCGTCCGGGGTAAATTCGACCACTGCTTTTTGGATTTTTCCGCCGGCCAATTGCCTTGCCAACTGTCCGATTCTGGCAGCGGCTGCCGTATGTGAACTCGAAGGCCCCCGCATTACCGGGCCTAAAACGTCATTGAAAATACTTACCGGTAGGTCCATCATGTCTGTGTATTTGGTTTTAAACGAAACGCAGAGTTTAACAAGTCAATGGATTTAGACGTTGTTTTATAATTGAATATTGATTCCCATGCCTTGCTGACAAGCTTGGCGGTAGGCATAATTGGCAGCCGCTAAATCTTGTATCGCAATTCCGACGCTCTTGAAAACAGTAATTTCCTCCGGAGAAGTACGTCCTGGAATCCGGGACAGCAAAACTTCTCCGATTTCCCCCTTATAATGTTCCGGAGGCAGCAAACCTTCGGATAAAGGTATAATAATGTCGCCGCTTTCCGAAAAACAGGAGTCTTTGTGATCGACAAAGAGTGAAGCCGAAGTGAAAATATTTGTCGGTAATTCGTGCATACTCGGATTGTAGGAACCGATGGCATTGATATGTACTCCTTTTTTCAGCAATTCAAGCGGAAATAACGGTTGTTTCGAATTCGTTACGGTGCTGATAATATCGGCTTCCGGAAGGACGGACAAGTCTTCTCCCGGATATAAGCTGACCTGTCCGAGATTTTGGTAATGCCGGATAAATCTGTCGATGGCCTCTTTGTTAATATCGAAGATATAGGCTTTTTTAATATTACGGGCACAACAAACGGCTTCGAACTGGGTATATCCTTGGGCTCCGGCTCCGAAAAGCACGAATGTTTCCGAGTCTTCCCGGGAAAGGGCACGGGTGGCGACACCGCTGGCAGCTCCTGTCCGCAGGGCTGTCAGATAGGTGCCGTCTAGGATGGCTTGGGTCGTGTTGTTCTCGGGATCGATGAGAACGACAATTCCTTGTATAGTCGGATGCCCGTTTTTACCTCCCGTTTTATATTGGCTCAAAAGTTTGATGCCGACAGAGTGCAGGGAAGGCATGAGTGAAGGCTTGTAAAAAAGCGTAAGCTCGTTTTCCCCGAAATCCGTTATTGTCCGTAAAGGCATATTTACATTTTTAGCCGATAAATCGCAGAATGCCGTTGCAATGGTATTTATCGCTTCTTTCATAGATACCAGGTTTTTAATATCTTCGGAAGAAAGAATTTTTATCGTATTCATGAGTTTTATGTAACCTAAAATAATTATTGATACATTTTAAAGTTTCAATCGCCGTTGTTTTATGTGACGGTCAAAATAATGGAATAGATGAATGACTTGCTATTCCGGAAATCATTTTATTCTTTAAAATGGATCGGATTCCATATATATTCCATCAGTTGATAGCCGACAGGGTCGAATGTTTTCAATTGTTCTTTGCGGAACGGATAATAATCATTTTCCCCGAAGTAGGCTTCTGTAATTTCGGAGAAATATTCTTTCTCGTTATCCATAGCGTAAGCTTTTTGCTTGACGATTTCGTTTCCGGTATTGTAATCGACCAGGTCGTAAATGTGAGAATTTTGGGCCTGTTCAAAGGCCGATGTTATCAATATACCGTCTTTATAAGCATTCAATTGATACATGTGGGCCAATTCGTGTAAAATCATCATGGGTTGGTTGGCTTTACACCATTTGATAAAATTTTCCATGTTGGAAATTTCTATACAGTTGTATTTTTCAGGTAATCTGCCGTTATCGATGAGCCAGCCTCTGTCGGGGTGGTATTCGGCAGCCCCTCCGATTGTCGATCCGGAACCGATTTCCATCCATATCTTGCGGCGTTTAAAGAAATCGGTAAATTCCCTAGGGACAAGCCGGTTGATTTCTTCCAATTTTGATTGCAGGAAAGGAAGGGCTTCGGCAGTTAAAGGGTTGTTTTCATGTGTCTTCAAAACCATAACATCATATCCGTTTATTTGATAACGATTGTATTGTTTTATGGCTCTTTCTCCCCAGAAATATTCCATTAAGGCGAATCCCTTGGGATCGAATTGCTGCAAATCATGATAATCGCAGGGGTATCCGTTGTTTTTTCCCCAGTAGGTTTCGGATAACTCGGCAAAATAACCGATAGGGTCGGAGAATGTCAAACCGTTTTCTGGTATATTTGTATAAATACCCGATTCGACGGCTTCCCGATAGGCTTCTTCGATTTTATCCGTATACGCGGACAGGTAACGATGCTGGTATTGCCGCGCCAGGAAATGAAGGAGAAGGGAAGGTTGTTTTTGCAACGATGTCTGATAGTATTGAAGCAAATCGTTGAAAATAATCGTATCTGCTTTTTCCGTATCGTCTGATAAATATTCTATCAGGGGCTTGTCCTTTGCATCCCGGATGACGAAGGTGATTTTTTTCATTTTGAGAAGGGCAGGCTCGGGGATAATGCTGCCCAGTTCATCCAGATTTTTGGATAAATAGCGATATGCATTGTCTGTTTCGCTGTTCCAGGTAAAATCCGTTGTGATTTTCAGTGTAAATCCGAATACTTGGGCGACGGTATTTCCGGAAGGGGGAGTCGAGGGCTCCGGGCCGGATTCAGAATCTTTGTCGCATCCCATCAAATTCCAGCAAACCAGGAAGTTTAAAAGTAGAAATATAGCTCTCATAATTTTTCAAATTTGGTTCGGTTGTTTTATAATTTATTTCCTGAATATCAATAAGTTTAATAGGTGTATACCCCCGTATTGGGATTTTGATCTTCGGGCAGAATACCTTTGTTGACATCCAGTTCGCTTCGTGGAATCTGAAAAATAAATTTCCAGGAATTAGCCGGAAAATTTTTCAGACTTTGATGATCTCCTTCTCTGACAAGAGATTTTTGGTTTCTGAGCAAATCGAACAGACTGAATCCTTCCGCCCACAATTCTTTTCTTCTTTCCAGTAATATCAATTCGATGAGTTCGTTACCTTTTCGGTCGGTTTTTCGGGCATTGGGGTCCCGTTTGGCCTGCAATTCATATAGCAGGTCCTGGGCATGGGTTTCGTCCCCGTCTTTGGCGGAAGCTTCTGCTTCTATCAACAGCATTTCTGAGGAGCGCATCAGGACCATGTGTCCGATATTCAGTGTAGCCGGCTCTCTGAATTTCCGGTTGCCGAGCAGGCTTCCTACCGGTGTAATCAATGTTCCGCGCACATCCGTATCGGAATATTTTTCCACCAGCTTATCGTTTATCCTGAAACTTTTTTGATCGCCTCTTTCAAAATCCAGTATGGAAAAGGTGCTCCCCCATCCGACATTCTCGGTAGACGTTTGATGTATACCCCAAATCCATTCGGGATTGCTCATGTTGTTGAAACCCTCCGTCCATTGTTCGGCGCTCATCAGCGGATAACCTGCCCGGGCCTGTTGGGCCATTGCGGCTGCTTCATGCCACCTTCCCATGGTTAAGTATACCCGGGCCAGTATACCGGCGGCTACATTTGCATTGATATAGTATTTACTTTCTCTTTGAGTCGGTAAGGACAGTACGGCTTTTTCCAGATCGGTCGTGATGACTTTATAGATTTTTTCGACAGAAGCTCTGGGGTTGTTTTCCGCATTTCCTTTGGCCGGAGTGGTATAGAGAGGAACACCAGGCATCTGTTTGGCAATTGTATAAGTCTGCTGGTATAATTGTATCAGGTGAAAGTAAGCAAATGCTCGGAGTGCCCGGGCTTCTCCGGCAATGGCTTCTTTTTCACTGACCGGTCCTTCTGCGTCATCGATGTAAAATAAAATGTTGTTGCAGTTATTGATAATAATGTAATAAAAGCGCCAGAAATGATCGGTTTTGAATTCGGTTTCACTACCGGTATGCCAGTAGTCGTAGTCATACCAGTACCAGGTGCCCGGTTGCATCGTAATGTCAGTGCCCATGACGTCGAATGTGAGGAGGTTGGTATGGAGTCCGCAGCAATCCATCCGGACATGAGGAGTACATCCCCAGGAACGCATGTATTTGTATATACCGTAAAGAACTCCTCTTGTGGAAGCCGTTGTTTTGTAAATCAGCTTGTCGCCCAGATCTGTGCTCGATTTGGTCTCCAGAAAGTCCTGCGAACAGGAAAAGAGACTCATACAGAGAAACAGATACGCTGTAATTCGGATGTTATTCTTTGTTTTCATGATCTTTCATTAAATAAATACGCTACAATAAATTAATGATACATTTCGGATGGGTTTTCTTTATCCGTTTCCGTTGAAAATCCGGATACCGGTTTGTTAAAAAGTCAGATCCAGTCCGAAAGATATTTTTCTCATGGTCGTCAGCCGGTTGCTGGCGACACCGGAAATATCCGTTTCCGGGTCCATGCCTTTGTGTTTGCTCCAGGTAAACAGGTTGTCTCCTTTGAAATATATGCGTAAAGATTTCAGGTTAAATCTTTCCATCAATTTTGCCGGCAAACGATAACCGAAAGTGATATTTTTTACCCGTACATAGGAAGCATCATACAGGAAGCGGGTGGACGTGCTGTTCCAATTGTTGGAATAGGTTGTAGCCCGTGGTACGTTGGTATGACGGTTGTCGGGGGTCCAGCGGTTCAGCAGGTCTTTGCTCCAGTTGTAACCGATATTGCTTCCCGTATGCATGATGGAGGCGTAGTCGCTGTCATAGACTTGTCCGCCTATGCTGTAATACAGGAAAACGGAAAGGTCGAAATTCCGGTAGTAGAAATTATTGGTAAATCCACCGAAAACTTTCGGAAGGGCTGATTTTTGATAATGGCGGGTAGCATCGCTGTAATTGGTTACTTTTACCTTTCCTGCCACTACTTTTTCACCGTTTGCATTCGTGATGTATTGGTTGTTGGCATCCCGGTCGTATACATCCTGCCAGAAGTAACCGTCTCCGGTGTCCGGGTCTACGCCGGCCCATTCGGGCATAAAGAAATCGTATACAGATTTACCTACCTTCCATTTGTGCAATCCGTTTACCTTTTCTTCCATCGGTAGTTTGAGAATTTTATTCCGGTAATGGGAAAGATTGAAATCGGTTTCCCAACGGAAGTCTTTTGTAAGGATGTTTACAGAGTTGATTTGTAATTCTATACCCCGGTTTCTCACGTCTCCGATATTGTCTTTGATACTTCCGACACCGGTAGAAGGGGGCAGGTCTCTCCAAAAGAGCAGATTTTTGGTTGTTCTGTCATACCACTCGAATGAGAAATCAATGCGATTCCAGAGGCGGGCGTCCAGACCGATGTTAATTTGGTAGTTGCTTTCCCATCGTAGATTGGGAGTAGGTAGTGAACCGACCAGGTAGCCGGGATGGTCGTAATCGTTCCAGCCGGAAGTGTACGTGCCCTGATAACCGTACAGGGAGCCGATATTGTCATTTCCCTGTGAACCGTAACTGGCTTTTAATTTGAGGTTGTTGATCCAGGAAACATTTTTCAGGAATTCTTCGTTCGAGATTCGCCAGGAGGCGCCTACAGACCAGAAGTTACCCCATCTTTGGTCTTTGCTGAAGCGGGAAGAACCGTCGGTGCGGAAACTACCGGAGAGATAGTATTTGTTCATAAAGTCGTACTCGATTTTACTCAGCCAGCTTTCCAGTCTCAGGTTGTCTTCGGAAGAAGAAGCGTTCAATAGCGTAGCTGCTGCATTCAGTTCATAAATGCCGCCCATGGGGAAGCGTTCTTTTTCTCCTGAAAGGAAATTCGAACGGCTGGAATAGGCTTCGTGGCCGGCCAGTATGTTGATGTGATGCTGGTTGAATTGTTTGTCCCAAGTCAAAAGCGTGTTGAATGTGTAGACGAAAAACCGGTTTCTGCTTCTGGAAGATTTGCCTTCTGTCTGGGCGGACCAGCCGTACAGGTTATTGTAGTAATCATAACCGCTGCCGATGGAATAATCGACACCTAAGGTTGTTTTGAATTGTATGTTGTACGGAAGGTTTATACCAGCCTGAAGACGTGCGGTGACGTTGTCGAGTTCGGAATACCTTTGATCGTATTGGGCTTCTCCCAAAGGGTTGGTATTGGGCCAGGCTGTTGTCGGTCGGTAGGAACCGAAATCGAGTATCCTGTTGCCGTTTTCATCTGTTCTGTATGTTTGTTTTTCCTTGTCCCATTCATAAATCGGATAGATATCCGGTACTTCGCGGACGAATCGGATGACCCGGCTTTGATCCGGAGAGTTATATAAGGAATGTGCAAGGGAGGTGTTTAAACCCACTTCAAACCATTCCCTGATTTTTGTATTGACATTTACACGTCCTGAATAACGCTTGAATTCGGATACTGTCAGAGAGCCTTTATCGTCTAAATATCCCAGAGAGATAAAATAATCGGTTGTCTTGGTAGAGCCGCTGACATCTGCGTTCATCTCCATGCGGAGGCGGTTTTTAAACAGGGCGTCTTTCCAACTGTTACCTTTCCACAGGTATTGACTTCCCGGAACAAGTTTACCGTCAATACCGACAGGTGTGTTGTTGTCATAGGCATTTATACGTAAATAGTTGGTCAGATTTTCTGTGGCGTATGAAGCCGCAGCGTAGGAACTGACACCGTTGCCGTTGTCCAGATATCCGTTGCGGATGGCTTCCCAGGCCATTTCGTGGTATTGCCGCGGAGAAAGAACCTCCGGCAAGTCTACTGCCAATTGAGAAAAACCGAAGCTGGAACGGAAATTGAATTGCGGTTTTTCCGTTTTTCCTTTTTTGGTTGTAATCAGTACCACGCCGCTGGCAGCACGTGAACCGTATAAGGCAGTGGCAGACGCATCCTTTAAAATGGTGATGGTTTCGATGTCGTTGGGGTTGATGGCGTTGACGTATCCTCCGTAGGGAGTTCCGTCGACAACATATAAAGGTGAGCTGACCCCGTTGATTGAACTGATACCCCGTATCCTTATGGTTGCGTCGCTTCCCGGCTGTCCGTCGCTGTCGATAACCTGTACGCCCGATCCTGCTCCTTGCAGGAGTTGGGAAATGTTGGATACCTGTAACTTTTCGATTTTTTTGTTATCAATAACAGAGGCCGATCCGGTAAAAGAAGCCTTTTTCGATGTTCCGTAGGCCGTTACCATGACTTCTTCCAGTTGCAATACGTCTTCTTTCAAACGGATTTTCATATCCGTTTTTGCCGGATGCTCTTGTGTAATCATACCGACAAAACTGAAGACGAGGATAGGAGACGTTCCTTGTGTTTTGATATTGAAATTTCCGTTTACGTCTGTGATGACGGCATTATAGGTCCCTTTCTCCAGAACGGTTACCCCGACTAAGGGTTGATTGTCCTGATCGGATACAACTTCTCCATTGAATATTTTCCCTTGTCCGAAGAGAAAGAATGGATAAAGACATCCTAGAAGTATGATTAATTTTTTCATGAAATTTGGTTTGTAGTTGATAAATGTGATCTTCTATTTATAGGGTGTTCGGATCGGATACCGGGGGCTGCCGTTTAAGGACAGTTGGAAAATCCGAATCCGGCTTTTTGATTACAAAATCCGCTGTCTCGCCAAGCCCCCCAATTCGGATTGTTCAGTATTTCATCCGGAATAATTCCCGAGAATTGGTTGTTGTCGATGTAGAAATTGACCAGATTTGATAATCCGCCGATTTCTGCCGGGATGCTTCCGCTAAAGAGATTGTTTTGTATAGCCAGCATTTCCAGTTTTTGCATTTTCCCCAGGCTGCCCGGAAGTTCTCCGGATATTTGGTTTCCGCCGACATGTATCATGCGGCATTCGGAAAGATCACCGAGTTCTGAAGGAAATTCCCCGCTCAGGTTGTTTTCCCATAACCTTAGTTCGGTTACCCGCAAATGCCCGTCGATTGTTTCTGTCGTGACACCGTACCATTCGGAAACCGGGGCATCGAGATCCCATTTTTGATTCCAGGAATTCCCGTTCGTAGATTCATAAAAAGCGATCAGAATATTCTTCTCTACCGTTTCTATGGAAACACCCTGATCACAATTTGTGAATCCGTACCCCTCCTGTTGTTGACAGAAGTTGCTGGTTTTCCAGTCGCTCCAATGGCTGTTGCCGAGAATATCTTCCGGTATTTCTCCCGTCAAACGGTTGTTGTCCAGATACAGGGCGCTCAATACGGGCAGATTACCTAAACCTGCGGGAAGGTTTCCTTCGAGGTTATTTCCTTGAAGGGCGAGCAATTCCAAACGTTTTAGCTGGGTGAAGCAGAGTGGAACAGGACCGTCGAGGTGGTTATCTCCGACATGGAAGGACGTCAATTCGGAAAGATAACTCAATTCTTCCGGTAGATTGCCTGTCAGGTTATTTTCCCACAGTCCGATAGCGGTTACCCGGATTTGACCGTCGATGACAGCGGTCGTTATTCCATACCAGGTGTTGAAAGGTTGATTTATATCCCAGGAATGTATCCATTGATTTCCTCCGGTCGAAGTGTAAAGTGCTGTCAATGCCAGACTGTCCGTAGCAGAAGAATTGATACAGAAAGTTTGCTGCAATTTTATAGAATCTTTTAGAATCCCGTCTGTTTCTGAAGCGACAACAAATTCTTGCCTGTCAGAAAGAGTGTAGTTGGGAAAAACACGAAGCCGGATCAATGTGTCGGGAATATCCGCTGAAACCATTCTTTCTATCCAGGAAACTTTAGTATCGAGGGTAAAGGCGACATTACTTTCGAAAGGGATGTCGATGATTTCTCCTTCGGCTTTTACGGTTGTTGTCGTTGTTTTAAAATGAAGCACAGAATTTGCCGAAGCCTGGGTTACTTTGATCGTTTCTGTTTTATCTTCGGCAAAAATTTTGATTTCGGTCGAGCGCGGGACTGTCAGTTGATTCTTCTCGCATGTGGCGGCAACGATACCTTTACCTGTACCTCTTTTGGCTGACAAATGAAGCCAGTCTGCGTCGCATTCCAGTTTCCAGTGAAGATTGCAATCGAATTGAAAATAGATTTCTTCTCCTTCAGCTTTAAAATCCAATTGACTGACTTTGGGTTCCAACAGGGGGAGTGTTTCATCGTCCTGGCAGCTGATACAAATTGCCGATACGATGAACAATAGTCCTGTAAATAATCGAATTGTTTTCATACTCGAAAGTTTAGGTTAGTAATCAGAAGTAGGTGACTATAACAAAAATAGAGGACGAGAATGAAAAACAATTTGTATAAATTGGCAGATTTTTATACTTTTTTGCCAACAGGAATAAAAAAATGGAAAAAATGTAAAATCTGTAATGGAATCTTAGTTTTAAATTTTAGATCGACGATTTTAAATTAATCTGACAACAAATCACTTCACGGATCAATTTACAATCTAAAATCTGCAATTTCTTTTTTTGCAGAGATGGGTGTAATCTAAAATCGTCAATCTAAAATCTACAATTTTAGAGGAACAATGATTAATATGTAGGTATCGAGAGTTCAGTTACTTTTGCCTGAATAAATCCGATTAGATTTCGGGGATTGATTTTGATTTGAAGTCCCCGGATGCCGGCACTGATATATATAAAGGAGAAATCATTACAGGTAGGGTGAATAAATGTCGGAAAAAGTTTCTTCATGCCGATCGGCGAGCAACCGCCCCGGATATAGCCGGTAACGGGAAGTAAATCTTTCATGGGGATAAGGTCGGCTTTTTTATTACCGGAAGCTTTGGCGGCCAGTTTCAGGTCGACTTCAAGGTCTCCGGGAATGACACAGACGAAATAACCGGTTTTGTCTCCGTGCAATACCAGTGTTTTGAATACACAATGAATATTCTCACCTAATTGTGTCGCTACATGCGTTGCTGCCAGATCATTTTCATCGACTTCGTAAGGAATCAGTTCATAGGTAATTCCGGCTTTATCGAGTAACCGTGCTGCATTGGTTTTGCTGATTTTCATCTTTATCGTTTTATAGCATGCAAAATTAACTGAAAAAAGACAAACGGGCTCTTTCTTCAGTTGTAAAATTATGCTTTAACCGCAGGATTATTATTCAAATCCGATTGGCAGGGGGTGTTTACGAATTGACAAAACCTGTTGAGGAATTACTTTCTATATTGGGTTTGCGTCATGTGGTCTGAACGGCTTTTTGTACAACGATTCATAATATAATTCGAGGGGAGGTGGCATCGGGATTGGATTATTACTTATGGCTGCCGGAGTCGGATGGGGCTCTGCCGGATCGTCGCGCCTGTAAAATTCATCCATATCGAATGTTTCTCCGATTCTTTGGAAGATATTACGTATAATGGCTTCCCTGGAGATCGCATTGAACGTCTGGCTGGCATCCGATACGCGCATGATACTGGTATGTGACGGACGCCATACGCCGTCGGGGAAATAGTATCCTCCTTCATAGACATATTCCATGGGATACCCCGGGCGGTTGATGAAATGTTTCCATTTTACTTTTGTCGGATCACCTGTGATATCCAGGTTGGGATAGCGGGCAGCTTCCTTGCGGTCTCTTCCGATGGCTGCTTGCGGATCGATATATTCGTCAGCCAGCCCGAATTTATGTCCCATTTCGTGCAGGACAATTGCCGGTGAGTTTTCATTGACGGAGGAGGTGATGATACTTCCTCCGGATCCGCCATGCATCGGATCGTTCACCAAAACAAAAATCATGTGATGGTTGTAGGTTGCTTTGTCGGCATAGTCAACCGCTGCCGAATTACCCCTTATTACCAACAGGCGGTCAATTCCGTTCCAGCCGAAAGTGGCATCGAATTTAGTGTCTACGATATCCTCCCAATGGTTTTTATCGGCTCCGCGCTCGTTCGAGTGGGCATAAACCTGATATACTTTAAAATAATCTTTGTATGTTTTAAGAGGCTGTTTGGAAAATATAAAATCCAGGGATTTTTCCACCTCTTTGTCAAAGGCTCCGCCTACAACGTTGTCTTCTTCGATAAAGCCGTCGCCCAGAAATACGATATTGTATGTTTTTTCGCGTTCGCTGTCTAAAACGATACGCCAAGTTCCGTCTTCTCTGACGACGATTTCATTTTCGTCTGCCTCGGCATCGCCTGAAGTGGTGCCGCCGTCAGCCCAGTCTTCGATGCCGGAAGTCACTTCCAGTCCGGGCAGGTTGACGGTGATGTTGAAGATGTATTTTTTACCGCTTTCGAATGTTTTGTTATTTATTTTATAATACAACTCCCTGCCGGATGCAAGGTTTACTTTGATGAACGGGATTTCCCCGGCGTCTCCGATCGTTTGCGGAACGATGACGGCTTCGGCATAATCGGCACCGGAGAAATCATCTCCCGGAATGACCTTTGCGGGGATTAAAATGGGTTCGGGGGTGTTTTCTGTGGCTGCCGGTCTTACCATTGCTGCGCGTGTTGTCCCGTCGCTTATTTCGTTATCTTGTTCCGGTCTGAAGTCGGCTTTCAATTTTGTATTCATGAGGGTAACGGTAGCACCGTTCAGGTCATTTCTCGTCAGGCCTGTACCGGCTTTCAACGCTATTTCTACTTTGGAAAGAAGGTGATAGAAATTTAAGACCAGTCTTTTGGTACCACCGGAAGCTCCTGTCCGGGCGACACTTTTTTCGGCGGCATACAACAGGTCGGACTTGGCATATTCGACCGTTGTCGTTTGGTCGGCTGAAACCGTATGTATCAGGCCCGATGCAGGAAAGTCCGTGATGTCTTCCCTCATGTCTGTTCCGAAATGACCGTGGAGTGCATAGATATTTAAAGCTTCACCGCTTTGCGGAAAGTACCGGGCACTTCCGGTAAAGGTATTGTCTCCTTTAGCTCTCAGGGTCCAGGCTTTGATGTGCGGATCGCCTGTCGTTTTATCTGCCCAGGCATATACGGTCTGTCCTTCGGTAATCGATGTCGACTGGGTATTGCTGCGCGTAGAAGCTTTGATACGACTGCTCAGTTGCAGCGCTACGGGGGCATTAATCTCCTCTTGTATCTCTTTTTCAAGGGTACAAGCTGTTGTTATAAATAAGGAGGTGACAACTGCTGTAAGTACTTGTTTTCTTTTCATGTTATTCTTGTTTTAATCCTTGCAGGTACTGAAAGTCCGGTAAGGATGGCATTATTATGATGAGTTGAATTTGTTTGTATTGATTTCGATTCGCCCCAACGGTTCGTCAAACAGCCAAAATGTAGCGTATATTTCTGCCGGGAGGCATATATTTTGCAATAACTCCTTTGCTGCCGTTGGTGAAATCTATTATGTATGCATAGAGGAATCCGTCTTCCGTGATCGACCAATGCTGACCCTCCAGTGTTTGGAGACCGGTTATTTTAGAGAGTTGTACATTGAGTAAATCTTTTTCGGCATATATAAATTCCAGCTCTTTGCAGGAAGGAACATACCAACCGCTGCTGCCGGCAGGGGACGGATGTAGCGTTTCGTACTCCCGGACTCTCAGACAGGGTCTTACTTTGAGCCTCCAGTCGTCGCCGGTTGCTGTAGAACCGTATAGCCCTTCGTTGTAATCGTGTAAAGCGAGAGTGTTGGAATAGCCGCACATTTTTTTATCCTCTGCTAAATTGACTTCCCCTTTATAGGGATTTCCTTCGGCATTGATCCAGGTTGTATTAATGTCTACAGGGAGGCTGCTGTAAAGCCAATCATCGAAATCCATACCCAAAGAAACGACCAGGCCGTGTGTACAAGTGGGATGTGCTTTTTTTAACAATAGATCATCGACAGAAGCCTGTTCCCCGACGTAAAATACGATACCGACAACGGTAGCTGAAGCCGGGAATGAAAGGGATTCTGCCGGAAGCAGGAATGTCTTGTTTTCGGCATCGGTACAATAGAAATCACCTGCCTTTGCTTTATCCCAGCCGTAATCGGGTATGTCGACGGCCGATCTCAGTGTATACCGGGTATTGGCAACCGGAGTAATAGCAGGTAAGGTTCCTTGATAGACAGCATTTCTGTAAGTGTATAACCAACGGGGGACGATTTTTGTGCCCGCTTGGACGATATAGCGCCAACTGCCGTCTGTTACCGGCCGGGCGTACCGGGTTTCTCCTGCAATGGTGAGGCTGACGTTACCGACTGATATGGCATTTTTCGTTACCGTTCCGTCCGGCATACGGAGTTGTACCGAAGGGGAGAGTGATATGAGTGAATAGGCATGTTCCAACCGGATGTTCAGGGATTTTTGTGGAATGCCGGAGCCCGACTCCCACAACATCAGATCGGAATTGCGGTAAGCTGCTTCGTCACGCTGATCCGGTAACGGCGGAAATTGCAATTTGAGGGCAGTGGCCGTAGACAAACCGTTTGCTTCCGGACGATAAGGGAAATAGACCAGATAGGAAACACTCCCTACCGTATTGTCATAATAATAAGGGCTTTTGCCTTCGTTTTCTCCCAGTATGCGGTCGAAAGTCCAGGCGGTACCGTCATATCGATAAGGAAGGTTATCGGCCAGGATATTTCCGGTTTGGCTGATGACGATAATTCCGATACGGTCGTCTTTGTCGAAAGTCGTTTGATTGCCGTTGTCTGTGCTGCGGGTGACGGCTCCGGAGGGAGAAACGAAATTAGCCGGACTGACGGATATGGAAAGAGGAATATTTTCCTCCCCGGTATAATGATTTTTATCGGTGTCGCAGGCTGTAATCAAAATGACGATACCGATAGCCGTTGAGAATTGTCTGAATAGATACTTTATCATTTTCCTTTTGGGTTTAGAATGTTAATATCGCGCGGACATAACAGAGACGACGAAAATTCGGTTGTTCCGGATTTATTGCTTTTGCGTAAAAAGCAGGTGTTCCATTCGTTAGGCGTATGTACCAGGCAGACCATCCGGAATACTCCGTGCTCGACCAATAGCCGCCGGGTTCGGTCTCCCACCCGAAAACAGGCGGATCTCTGAAAAGGTTTGCCGGGGAGATGGCGTTCAATTTGTCATAAAGTATATTGCCTGTTTCGTTTTGATACAGATTGTAAATGTCGGATAATTGCTTGAGAGAGGGCAGATACCAGTCACTGGTGTTTGCCGGGGCTGTTGTTTTTGAGCGGTAATCGAAGATGGTTTTGAAAGCCGCATATTTATTCCAATCTTTTCCTCCCCTGTATGTACCGATAATGTGTTCCGTATTCCGGTAACCGTTATAGGCTGTGTTATACCGGGACTCTGCATTTTCGAGTTCCGTATCTGTATCTAGTTTTCCCCAGGTACAGGCATTGGTGGCAGCATCGGCCAGTGCTACGACGTAACCGAGAATCCGGTTGCCGGACAGTTTACCGTCGTAATTTCGGGGATGATCCGTACTGTCCGCACCTGTTTTGAATACGATGCCGATACACTTTTCTGCATTGTAAGCGATAGACCAGGTTCCGTCCCTGTTGTAATAATTGCCTGTTTCGACGTAGGCGTCGTAGGTCAATTGTAAATCCGAACGGATGTCGGTGAAGGTAAATGTGTAGCTGCTACCGTCCCGGGCAATTGTCCGTTCCGTTTTGCAGATGCCGCGGCTGATAAATCCTTTCATTTCTCCTCCTGCCGGTGCATCATAGGTGATGGAAAACGAATTGCCGGCGATTTCATAGTGATTCCCCTCTTTTAGGGTCGCATTATCTATGTGTAATTCCAGGCCGCTGACAGAAGGGATGGAGACTTGAAACACCGCGTTCGTTGCCGGTTGGTCCCAACCCGGGTTTTCTGTCCATTGAGAACCGTTGTTTTCTACGGTGACCGTTAGGCCGGACTTCTTTACGGTAATAAAATAGGTATATAGGTTTCCGGATACGAAATCGGCTTCGGTTTCGTTTTTCGGCGTATAAAAGTAATTCTTGCCCTCTACCGTTATTCGGATAAACTGCTTATCCTGTATTCGTCCCGGGACAAGCAATGCCCGGACAGATTTCTGATATCCTTCTGTGGCCGCGACCGTTTGCGGCAGAACAACCGCATTCCCGTTTGGTGTCAGAGCGACGGAACCGTCCGGAGCTATGGCCCCGGAGGTCAGTGCTACATTGACGAAACTGACGGTAGCATTCCGGATTTGTTCTGCCGTAATGCCGTCTCCGCTTTTCAGGTTCGCTACGACTTTGACAGGCAGGTGGCGGAAGCCGAGGTGAGGCGGGGTCGATTTGTCGAATGTCAGTGTTTTTGAAGCATAAAGGAAATCGCTGTTTTGGTAACCGCTGTTTGAGGTCTGGTTGCTTTGTATGGTAAAACTTCCGGGAAGATCAGGAGAATACGGATACCAGGCCGTGATATCCATCGTCGGACTGTTCCAATATAAGGGATCATTGCTGTTCAGTTTACCTTCCGGTGATGTGACGATATATTGTTTTACCGTTTCTTCGGATTGTACCGCAAAGTGACCGTTAATATTTTCCCAGTTATTGTCTGTCGTACCCCGCGTTACAGTTAAACTCTCCACCGAAGCGGTGAACGTTATAGGGTGTTTGCCGGACGGCAAACGACCGATATCTTCCGGGCCGGTACGACATGCCGTGATGAGTGATGCCGTATAACAGGCGAAAATCGGCCAAAATCCCCGTAATTGTTGTTTCATATTTTTGCGTTTACCGTTATTGCTTTTCAAATCCTCCCGTTAGAGGAGGCTTTGGCTGGATTGAGTAAGGCTCTTGATTTACAGCAATTGCATTTTCCCGGGGATAAAAATAATACCTGTTTTATAAACGCTTATTTACAAAACGTTCGAATCTTTTGTCATTTCGTTTAGTTCGTTGTTTTTTTGTCGGGGAGTAGGAGATTGTCGGAATACAAGCCGGAACATGGGATGTTGAAACGATGCCGGACGATGGTCTGATTCCGGTAAACAGCCTCTCCGGATTCGTAGATAAACCGGAAAGAGGCTGTTACGTCGATGTATAAAATAGTATCTGAGGATACGGATGGCGGAAAGGCGTGCTTTACACTAAAAATTCGAATAAATTGGGATTGTCGTTGAGGTATATGTATTTGATGCCTTGTTCCTCCATACGGGTAAGAAGACCTTTGAAATCTTCCGGATGCTGAAGCTCAATGCCGATGACTGCCGGTCCTTTTTCCCGTTGTGTTTTTTTACGGTATTCGAAATAGGTAATGTCGTCGTGCGGACCGAGGACATTGCTGACGAAATTTTGCAGGGCTCCCGCACGTTGTGGAAAACGGACGATGAAGTAATGTTTTAGTCCTTCGTATAGCAAAGACCTTTCTTTGATCTCTTCCATACGGGTGATGTCGTTGTTACTGCCGCTGACGATACATACGACATTCTTCCCTTTGATTTTGTCTTTATAATCATCGAGAGCACTCATACTCAAGGCTCCTGCCGGTTCGACTACAATAGCGTCGAAATTGTAAAGCTGAAGTATAGTCGAGCATATTTTTCCTTCGGGAACAGTGATGACATCGTCTGCCACCCGGCGGCAAATATCGAAGGTCAGTTCCCCTACCTGTTGAACGGCTGCCCCGTCTACAAAATTGTCAATTTCTAAAAGCTCCGTGACTTTCCCGTTTTCGAGGGATTTTTTCATACCGGCAGCTCCGGCAGGTTCTACGCCGATAATTTTGGTTTTCGGGCTCAATTGTTTGAAGAAGCTGCCGACGCCGGCGAGCAAGCCTCCTCCTCCTACCGGGATAAAGAGGTAGTCGATAAGGTCTTTTACCTCCTGCAAGATTTCCAGTCCGACAGTTGCCTGCCCCTCGATGATGCGTAAATCATTGAAAGGATGGATGAATACCGATTGGTTTTTTTCACATTCTTCCATAGCTGCCGAATGGGCATGATCGAATGTATCGCCTGTCAATATGATCTCAACGAATTTTCCCCCGAACATTTTAACTTGATTGACCTTTTGCTTCGGGGTAGTAACCGGCATAAAGATTTTTCCTGCAATTTTCAATTTGTTGCAGGAGTAAGCAACGCTCTGGGCGTGATTACCGGCACTGGCACACACGATCCCGTGTGTTCTTTCGTCGGAGGTCAAAGATTTGATCTTGTTATAGGCACCCCGGATTTTGTAGGATCGAACCATCTGCAAATCTTCTCTTTTCAACAGGATATTTGCTCCGTAGCGTTCCGAAAGATTGCGGTTTTTCATCAAGGGGGTCGGCACGAGGATTTCGTTCAGCGTGTGTGCAGCCGTCATAATGTCTTTTAAATCCGGGAAATAAGTTTCGCTCATGATATATTGTTGTTAATCGGATATGAAATTGTTGTTTTTAATTGTCGGTTAAAATGAGCCGGGCGATGGCATCGCCGACTTCTTCTGTTCCGTATGCTTTACCGTTTCCGGATATATCTTCGGTTACGATTTCCTGCTGTAATGTGTTTGCAACGGCCTGCCGTATTTTATTTCCTTCTTCCGGGAGCCGTAAAGCATATTCGAACATCATCGCCGCCGATAATATTGTGGCAACGGGATTCGCAATATTTTTTCCGGCAGCCTGCGGATAAGAACCGTGAATGGGTTCAAACAGCGAAGTGTGCAGCCCGACAGATGCCGAAGGGAGCAGGCCGAGGGAGCCGCTTATGACACTGGCTTCGTCGGTCAGAATATCTCCGAACATGTTTTCGGTGACAATGACATCGAAGTGTTTGGGCTGCTGAATTAGTTTCATGGCAGCGTTGTCCACAAACATATATTCGACTTCGATATCCGGCCAGGCCGGTGCTATTTCCTGTACGGTTTCCCGCCAAAGGCGGGATGTGGCCAGGACATTGGCCTTGTCTACCACCGTCAGTTTTTTCCGGCGGTTACGGGCGTAGTTGAAAGCGAGATCACAAATACGCCTGATTTCGGCCTTTGTATATACGCAACTGTCGAAAGCGGTCTGTCCGTCTTCGGACCTTCCTTGCGGACGTCCGAAATAAATACCGCCGGTCAGTTCCCGGATACAAACGAAATCTACGCCGTCGATCAATTCCTGTCGTAACGGAGAACGGTAGCGTAATGTCGGAAATATAGAAACAGGCCGGATATTGGCATACAAGCCCAAAGCTTGTCTCATTTTTAAAAGCCCTTGTTCCGGTCTTATCCTGGCTTGGGGATTATTGTCGAAACGGGGATCGCCGATGGCTCCGAACAGTACGGCATCCGCGTCCATACAGATGCGGTGGGTAGCTTCGGGATAGGGGTCGTTACAGGCATCGATGGCTGCTGCTCCGACAATACCGTAAGTGTAATTTACGGTGTGTCCGTATTTATGGCAAACGGCATCGATCGCTTTTACTGCCTGCCCGATAATTTCCGGGCCGATACCGTCTCCGGGAAGAATTGCTATTTTAAAATTCATGGATTTTTAATATTATACATGCTATTTTAAATACTCCGGGAAATGATGAATGATTCGAATGATTTTGCAATCTTTGGTAATGAAGATTACAAAAGCATGAAATAAATCAACGGACCTGGAGCAGCCTGTAATTTACAATTAATTTTTAAATTGTTGTTCTTCAAAAGCGTTGATTTTTTCTTTCAGACTCAACAGATAATCGATATCGTCAAAACCTTTGATCAGACATTCTTTTTTGTAAGGATCGATGTCGAATTTTTCCTCTTCTGCAGCAAACCGGATAGTCTGCCCGGGAAGGTCGATCGTGATATATAGCCGGGGCTCGTGAATTAAGGCAGAGAATAATGTTTTCAGAAATTTTTCGGATACCTGCACCGGTAATAAGGCGTTGTTCAGTGCGTTGTTACGAAAGATGTCCGCAAAATAGCTGGAGACGACGGCTCTGAAGCCGGCTCCCCGAATGGCCCAGGCGGCATGTTCCCGGCTTGAACCGCAACCGAAGTTTTTTCCGGCGATCAGTATTTCTCCTTTGTAGCTGTTTTGGTTCAGTACGAAATCTTTTTTTAGCTGTCCGTTCGGTTCCGATCTCCAGTCGTAAAAAAGTCTGGAGCCAAACCCTGTTTTATCCGTTGCTTTTAAAAAACGGGCCGGAATAATTTGGTCGGTATCGATATTTTCAATGTTTATAGGTACCGCTGTGGCTGTTAATGTCGTGAATTTATCTTGCATATCTTTATTCTGACTTGTTTGTATTTTCCGGATTCCGGCAAATGGTTACCGTTCCGGATCGTATAAGGGATGCGTTAATTTACCGTGGATGGCCGCTGCTGCTGCAACCAGGGGGCCTGCCAGCAGAGTACGCGCTCCCGGTCCTTGTCTGCCTTCGAAGTTACGATTGGATGTGGCTACGCAATATTTGCCTTCCGGGATTTTATCGTCATTCATGGCCAGGCAGGCAGAACATCCGGGTTGGCGTAATTCGAAGCCGGCTTTTTCGAGAATGTCCCGTAATCCTTCTTCGATAGCTTGTTTCTCGACTTGCTTGCTACCCGGGACAATCCACACGGTCACCTGAGGCGCTTTCTTTTTTCCTTTTACATATCCGGCAAAAGCCCTCAGGTCTTCGATACGTCCGTTTGTACAGCTACCGACAAATACATAGTCGATTTTTTTCCCCATCAGGGCTTCACCCGGACGAAACCCCATGTATCCGAGTGATTTCAGGAAAGAAGGCCGGGAGTCTGTGGGGATTTCTTCTAGCCGGGGAATGCTCTCCGAGATAGCTGTTCCCATGCCGGGATTTGTTCCGTAAGTAATCATCGGGCGGATGTCCGTTGCCCGGAAAGTTACTTCTTTGTCAAAAACAGCATCGGGCTCGCTGTATAATTGCCTCCATCTTTCCAATGCTATATTCCATTCAGCTCCTTGCGGTGCATATTGCCGGCCTTTCAGATAGGCGAAAGTGGTTTCATCCGGAGCGATCATTCCGCCACGGGCACCCATTTCGATGCTCATATTGCAGATCGTCATACGGGCTTCCATCGAAAGAGAACGGATCGTTGATCCGGCAAATTCGATAAAATGTCCGGTACCGCCTCCTGTACCGAGTTTTGAAATAATATACAGGATGATGTCTTTCGAACATACACCCGGAGGTAATTTGCCTTCTATATTGATGCGCATGGTTTTGGGCTTGGATTGCAGTACGCATTGGGAAGCCAGCACCATTTCGACTTCGCTTGTGCCGATTCCGAAAGCAACACATCCCAGGGCACCGTGTGTGGAGGTATGGCTGTCTCCGCATACAATGGTCATTCCCGGTTGGGTTAAGCCGGTTTCCGGTCCTACGACGTGGACGATGCCATTGTGCGGACTACCTACTTTGAAGATGGAAATACCGTATTCTGCACAATTTCTTTCCAGGGTAGCCAATTGTTCCCTGGAGAGCAGGTCGCTTGCCGGTAAATGCTGGTTTTTTGTTGGAATATTGTGGTCCGGACTTGCTGTGATCCGGGCCGGGCGGAAAACTCCGATGCCCCTTTGCCGCAGGCCGTCGAAGGCTTGAGGACTGGTGACTTCGTGAATGTATTGCCGGTCGATGTACAGAGCGCAGGAACCGCCGGGAAGAACACTGACTGTGTGTGCATCCCAGATTTTGTCGAATAATGTTTTCATGATATTTTTGCTATGGCATCTAAAAATGATTCTACTGAAGCCGAAACAATATCTGTATTGGCAGCGAACCCATGATACATTTTCCCTTTGTGGGAGATTTGTACATGTACTTTTCCCAAGTCGTCGCTACCGCGTGTGATTGCTTGTACCAGATATTCTTCTACATGGACACGGCGTTTGGTTATACTTTTCACGGCATTGAAGGCAGCGTCTACCGGACCGTTGCCACTGGCTGTCTCTGTGAAAACATCGCCGCCGAAACTGACTTGTACTGTGGCGGTCGGAATGGTTGTCGAGCCGCAGACCACTTGTAAGGCTTCCAATTTTAATGCCCGGTTCCGGCGGGATTTTTCGCTGCCGACCAATATTTCCAGGTCACGGGTGGTGATGTCTTTTTTCTTGTCTGCCAATTCCAGAAATTTTTGGTAGAGGGCATCCAGTTCTTCTCCTTCCGGGGTGTAACCGATTTCTTTCAGATGATGTTTGAGGGCTGCACGGCCGCTGCGAGCTGTCAGAATGATACTGGATTGATCGACGCCCACATCTTCAGGAGCGATAATTTCATAAGTTTCCCGGCTTTTCAGTACGCCGTCCTGATGTATACCCGATGAATGGGCGAATGCATTCCGGCCGACGATGGCTTTGTTGGGTTGTACCGGAACGCGCATCAGGCTCGAGACGAGCTGGCTGGTGGCGATGATTTCGCGGGTATGGATTCCCAGTTCGTAATCCAGGTTTTTGTGGCAGGCGATAGCCATAACGATTTCTTCCAGGGCGGTGTTACCTGCTCGTTCCCCTAAACCGTTGATCGTTACTTCGGCTTGCCGGGCGCCGTTTTGGATCGCTGCGATCGTGTTGGCTGTTGCCATTCCCAGGTCGTTGTGGCAATGTGTGGAAATGATGGCTTTGTCAATGTTGGGAACATGGTTCATCAGATAATTGATTTTTGCTCCGTATTCATTGGGAAGACAATAACCGGTCGTATCCGGGATATTGACCACCGTAGCGCCGGCTTGGATCACGGCTTCGACAACACGGGCCAGATATTCCGCTTCCGTTCGTCCTGCATCTTCTGCGTAAAATTCCACATCGTCTACGAATTGCCGGGCGTATTTAACGGCATCGACGGCACGGCGGATGATTTCTTCCGGTGTGGAATTCAGTTTTTCATGGATGTGGTATATAGAAGTGCCAATGCCGGTATGGATACGTCCTTTTTTGGCATATTGCAATGCTTCGGCTGCCACTTCGATATCTTTTTTTATAGCACGGGTGAGAGCACAGATGGTCGGGTTTGTGACCGCCTTGGAGATTTCCACGACAGAGTTAAAATCACCGGGACTCGAAACAGGAAAGCCGGCTTCGATGATATCGACCCCGAGTTTTTCCAATTGACGTGCCACTTCGATTTTCTCAATGGTGTTTAATTGGCAACCGGGTACTTGTTCGGCATCCCGTAAAGTCGTGTCGAATATATATACTTTTTCACTCATAATGAATTCAATTAGAGGTTAAAGGGCAGGTAATCTGCTTATGTCAGGTTGTATCTTTCAGGTTACAGATTGAGTATCCACGTCCCTTTAATCAATTTAGGGGCGTGGAAAAAGAAAATCAAGTTGTAACAGAATCGTAAATTCTACAGTCTGCAATCTATTGTCAGTTATTTTCCGGTCTTAATTTGCGGACAACAGCTCCGGTTTGCCACATTTCGGAATTGCGCATTGTTTTTAGTTCGGTTTCGAGTTTTTCCCGGTAGTCGGGTTGGCTATTCGAGTCGATAGAACGCTGGGCTTCATTTCCACAGGCTACCTGACCATAGAGTTCTTCGAATACGGGTTTGGCCGCATCCCGGAATTTTTTCCACCAATCGAGAGCGCCCCGCTGGGCTGTTGTCGAACAGTTGGCATACATCCAGTCCATCCCGTTCTCCGCTACCAGCGGCATCAGGCTTTGGGTCAGTTCCTCCACGGTTTCATTGAAGGCTTCGGACGGAGTATGTCCGTGTGCGCGGAGTGTATCGTATTGAGCGGCGAATATACCCTGTATCGCACCCATCAATGTACCCCGTTCTCCGGTCAGGTCGGAATAAACTTCTTTCTGGAAAGTCGTTTCGAACAGATAGCCCGATCCGACGCCGATACCCAAAGCGATGACCCGTTCTTTGGCTTTTCCCGTTGCGTCCTGAAAAATGGCATAGCTGGAATTGAGTCCCCGGCCTTGCAGAAACATCCTTCTTAGACTGGTTCCCGATCCTTTCGGTGCAATCAGGATAACATCCACATCTTTAGGAGGTATGATACCGGTGCGTTCCTGATAAGTAATACCGAAGCCGTGGGAAAAATAGAGTGCTTTCCCTTTTGTCAAATGTTTTTTGATGGCCGGCCAGGCACAGATCTGACCGGCATCTGAAAGCAGATATTGAATGATGGTGCCTTTTTCAGCCGCTTCTTCTATTTCAAATAATGTTTCTCCCGCTACCCAGCCGTCGGCAACGGCTTTGTCCCAGGATTTGCTGTTTTTACGTTGACCTACGATAACATTGAATCCGTTGTCTTTCAGATTGAGAGATTGTCCCGGACCTTGTACGCCGTATCCGATAACGGCGATCGTTTCGTTCTTTAATGTTTCCAATGCTTTAGAAAGCGGGAATTCTTCCCGTGTAACTACGTTTTCTTCAACTCCTCCGAAATTAATTTTTGCCATGATAGTAAATTTAATGGTTTAGATATGTTTTAATATTTAGTGTGTTGATTTTTAAGGTATGCCGTCATAATTAACCGATGTATTCAAGTTTAGGTGATAACCTTTATTTTTGATTTATGCTTCCTCTTTTTGTAGGGGAAGATTGTGGGTATAATTTAAAATTCAGGTTTTAATTGTAGATTTACGATTTAGATTAAATGAATCCGGCGACGGCCCCCTTTGTTAAACAATTTCAATCTAAAATCTAAAATCTAAAATTTTACAATTTACAAATCCTCTTCCTGTTTCTGTTGCAGGAATTCAGTCATTAATTCTTTCCTGGACTTAATGACGGCAACCAGACCCGAACGTACGAATTGGTATACCCCGTAAGGTTTTAGTAATTCGAAAAGGGTTTGTGTTTCCTCTTTATGACCCGTTTTTTCCAGAATGATATAAGTTTCGTCGATTTCCAGTATTCTTACGTGATGCTCCCGGACCAGATTTTCGATGTTTTTGTTCCGGGCAACTTTATACAAGGCGATTTCCTGCTGGACAACTTCATCCGGAGTGAAAACAAAGACTTTCAGCACATCGATTTTCTTCTCGATTTGTTTTGCCAGTTTTTCAACCTTTTCGGGATCGGTATTTGCGACGAGGGTATACTTATGAATGCCCGTGATCGAAGATTCCGAAGTGGTCAGGCTTTCGATATTGATGTCCCGGTAAGTAAATACCGTTGTAATCTGGTTGAGTAAGCCGACTTTATTTTCTGAAAATATGGTGATGATGTATTCTTTAGTCATAACTTCAGTGTTTGGGGTTTATTCGAGCCTGATTTCGGATACGGATGCTCCGGCAGGTACCATTGGGAATACATTTTCTTCTTTTTCGACCTTTACTTCCAGCAAAAAAGCATCTTTGCATTGCAACATCCGGTCGATAGCATGGTCCAGTTGTGTGCGCTCTTCGACACAGGTATAGGCGATGCCGTTGGCTTGCGCAATCAGTCCGAAGTCCGGATTGGTCATTTCAGTGAATGAATACCTTTTATCGAAAAACAGTTCTTGCCATTGCCGGACCATACCTAAAAAGCGGTTGTTCATCAGAATAATCTTAACCGGAATCCGGGATTGGAAAATCGTTGCCAGTTCCTGTAAATTCATTTGAAAACCGCCGTCTCCGACAAAAAGACATACATCGCGTTCCGGAGCTCCGATTTTGGCTCCTATGGCTGCCGGTAAACCGAAGCCCATCGTTCCCAATCCTCCGGAAGTGATGATGCTGCGGCTGCGTTTGAAACGGAAGTAGCGCGAAGCCACCATTTGTTGTTGTCCCACATCGGTTACCAGAATAGCATTACCTCCGGTTGCATGCGAAATTTTATGGACCACTTCCCCCATACGAAGATGAGGTGTTTCCGGAAATAGTTCTTTTTCAATTATCTCCTGATACTCGATGTTATAGCAGGCTCGAAATTCTTCCAGCCAGGCTGAATGATCCTTGGGAGCTATCCTGTCTGTCAGTAAAGGCAGGGTTTCTTTAACATTCCCGAGGACGGGTACGTCGGCATAAATGATTTTATTGATTTCGGCCGGATCGATTTCCAGGTGTATGATTTTAGCGTTGATACCAAATCGGTTGGGATCTCCGGTAACCCGGTCGTCGAAACGCATTCCGATGGCAATCAGTAAGTCACATTCTTTATTTTTGATATTGGGGGCGTAGTTGCCGTGCATACCGAGCATGCCGACATATTGCGGATGTTCGTTGGGCAAGGCTGACAACCCCAGTAAGGTCGATGCAGCCGGTATACCGCTTTTTTCCAGGAAAGCCTGTAATTCCCGTTCTGCGTGTCCCAGGATTATTCCTTGTCCGAGGAGTGCCATCGGTTTTCGGGCTAAATTGATCAGACGTGCAGCTTCGGCTATCCGGTTTTTATCCGGAGCAGGACAGGGCATATAGCTTCGGATATGCTTTGTCGGATGATACCGGTAGGTCGTAATTTCCTGTTGTGCATCTTTCGTGATATCGACGACAACCGGGCCGGGTCTTCCGCTACGGGCGATGTAAAAAGCCCTGGATATGGCAGCAGGGATGTCGGCGGCCCGTTTGACCTGACAATTCCATTTGGTGATGGCCTGTGTGATTCCGATAAAGTTGGTTTCCTGGAATGCATCGGTACCGAGTAAGGATGAGCCTACCTGTCCGCTGATGATTACGACCGGAGTGGAATCCATCAGCGCATCGGCAAGACCGGTGACGGTATTGGTCGCTCCCGGTCCGGAGGTTACAATGCAAACGCCTGTCTTACCGCTACTTCGGGCATATCCCTGGGCTGCGTGAACGGCTCCTTGCTCGTGGCGGACCAAAATGTGGTTGATGCGGTTGCGGTAATCATACAGAGCATCGTAAACGGGCATAATCGTCCCTCCCGGATAACCGAAAATGGTTTCGACTCCTTCCCGTAAAAGAGTTTCGATAACAGCTTTAGATCCCGAAAATTGCTCGGTTCCGGCCGTTTGCTTTTCCATTGCTTGGTGTCGTGTTTTCGTTTTCATGGGAGATGGATTTAATCTATGATCCGGACGGCACCTTTGTCCGCCGAACTGACGAATCTGGCATAGGCCTGTAAAGATTTGGAAACACAACGATCGCGTGCAACCGGTTTAAAAGCTTTTATAGTCTGAAGCCGGTTACTGATTTCATCTATATTCAACAACAGGTTGATGCTGCGTTCGGGAATGTTGATCTCGATAGGATCTCCGTCCTGGATGATGGCTATTTCTCCTCCTGCGGCGGCTTCGGGAGAAATGTGACCGACAGACAATCCGGAAGTGCCTCCGGAAAAGCGTCCGTCCGTAATCAAAGCGCATACTTTATCCAGATTTCTGGATTTCAGATAGGAAGTTGGATATAACATTTCCTGCATACCCGGTCCGCCCTTGGGACCTTCGTAACGGATGACGACAACTTCTCCGGCTTTTACTTCCCCGTTAAGAATACCGTTTATTGCCTGTCCCTGTGACTCGAAAACTTTGGCGATGCCCCGGAACACCAGCAGCGATTCGTCGACTCCGGCTGTTTTTACAATGCAACCGTTACGGGCGATATTACCGGTTAGTACCGCTAATCCTCCGTCTTTGGAATAGGCATGGGCCGTATCCCGGATACATCCGCGTGTACGGTCGGCGTCGAAGGTTTCGAAATAATGACTCTGGCCTCCCAGTTCCTGACTGAATTTTCCACCCGGTGCGCTTAAATAGAATTTCCGGGCTTTCTGGCTGAGGCGTTCACTCTTTATGTCGTATTTGGTCAGACAGGAAGCTAAACTGTTATAGCCGATCCTTTTTACCGAAGTGTCGATAAGACCGGCTCTGTCCAGTTCTCCGAGAATGCCCATGACACCTCCGGCACGATTGACATCCTGAATGTGGTAGCGCGAATTGGGCGAAACTTTACAAAGTACCGGAATTTTTCGCGACAAACGGTCGATATCCTCCAAGGTAAAGTCTACTTCGGCTTCATGGGCGACAGCCAACAGGTGGAGAACCGTATTGGTAGAGCCTCCCATGGCGATGTCCAGGGCCATGGCATTTTCAAATGCCGCTTTTGTCGCAATAGAACGCGGTAATACGGAGTTATCACCTTCGAAATAATACATGCCGGCTTTTTGTACGATAAGAGAAGCCGCTTTCTCGAATATGCGTTTCCGGTTGCTGTGAGTGGCCGGTATAGTGCCGTTTCCCGGAATGGCTAATCCCAGGGCTTCTACAAGACAGTTCATGGAGTTGGCGGTAAACATACCGGAACAACAGCCGCATCCGGGACAGGCACTTTTTTCTATTTCTTCTATTTCTTCATCGCTGTACTTTTCGTCGGCACCCATGACCATGGCGTCGACCAGGTCGACAGGCTTGCCTTTATAAGTGCCGGCCTCCATCGGTCCTCCCGATACAAATACAGTAGGTATATTCAGGCGCATGGCAGCCATGAGCATGCCGGGCGTGATTTTATCGCAATTGCTGATGCAGACCAAAGCGTCTATTTTATGGGCGTTTGCCATGTATTCGATGCTGTCGGCAATGATGTCACGGGAAGGAAGCGAATATAACATTCCGTCGTGTCCCATGGCAATACCATCGTCAATGGCAATGGTATTGAACTCTGCTGCAAAACAACCGCGTTTTTCTATCCCTTCTTTTACGTATTGGCCAATCTTGTGCAGATGACCGTGGCCGGGAACGAATTGAGTAAACGAATTGGCAATTCCGATTACCGGCATACCGAATTCCATGTCCTTCATTCCATTCGCTCGCCAAAGGCTTCTGGCCCCCGCCATTCTGCGGCCTGTCATTGTCGTTAGACTTCTTAGTTTGTTTCTCATTTTTGTTTGTGTTGTGCAGTAAATTACTAAAAACAAGAAGGCCTTTCCCGTTGTGTGAGAAAGGCCTTTTATATGAATATGTTGTGTGTTGTCATTCCAATAGATATACCTTTCTCACGTCGTAGCAGAGGACCACGATAATCAAAAGGTTCATAATCAGATGTAGGAATAAATTTGCCATACTTTTACATTTTTATGCAGGCAAATATAATAATGAAACTTTGTGAATACCAAATATTTCTTGTAATATTTACACGAAACGATGCTTTTGTATAGAATTATACAAATACAAACGTATGCATAAAAATGAAAAACGTATGGTTTTAAATTTAGAATTGAAATTTCCGGTTTGAATGAAAAAAATGGAAACGGATTTGTAATGGTAAACCGGAGATTGCGTGTCCGGATTCAGTCGTCATAGGGAATTCGTATAGCCTCCCTGAGAAAGGAACAAGGTTGAAGTGCTTCCGGCAACTCATAGAAAAGAGGCTCTGTTATTTGAACGGAGAAATGACAGAATGACTCAGAGGTCGTTTGAGGTGTCTCAATTTTATTTTTTAATACAGACACCATGATAAAAATAATTAGCGTTAATATGCCTGTAATGGTTAATCTCATAGCTTCAATTATTAAACGGTGGAAAGGAGTATACGAGAAAACCGGGGCAAAAGTTGCAGTAAAAAGAAAAAATAGTGTTTTATCGGATTATCCGGTTTTCAGAGATTCATAAATTGATATTTGATACTGAATTGCGGAATTGTTATTAACTTTGTCCTTATTATGGGAAGAAGAAGATGGATACGATTATAGACTTATTCGAGCGGAGTTGTTTAAAATTTCCGGATAACCCTTATTTGTGGGAGAAGAAGGACGGAAAATACGAGGCATTGACCTACGGCCGGGCGAAGAGCCGGGTGATGGAGATTGCTGCAGGATTGCTGGCCGTCGGATTGAAAAAAGGACAGCGGGTTGCGTTGTTAAGTGAAGGGTGTAGTGATTGGGTATGCAGTGAGCTGGGAATTTTATACGCCGGAGGTGTCAATGTACCGTTGAGCATTCGCTTGACGGCCAGGGAACTCGTGTTCCGTATCAATCATTCGGGGGCCCGTTTTGTGTTCGTTTCTCCTTTTTATCTCCATATTTTAAACAGTATATTGGGGGAGTTGGAGTCTGTTGAAAAAATAGTTGTGTTCCGTTCTTCGGGAGAAATGACCGGTCTCTGTAGTTCATTTGCCCGTTTGGTGCAGGAGGGCAGACGTTGGCTGGGAGTTCATCCCGGGCATTTGGAAGAGATAGCATGTTCGGTAAAAAGTACCGATATGGCCAATATATCCTATACCTCAGGGACGACGGCAGAACCTAAAGGGATTATACTGACTCATGGGAATTATGTCTGCAATGTGTTGCAAGCCGATTCTTTGATTCGTATCCCTGAATTTTATAAAGTATTATTGTTTCTTCCCTGGGATCATAGTTTTGCACATACGGTCGGTATTTATTCTTTTATGTATAACGGAGCTTCTTTAGCGGCCGTCGATTTTGGAAATTCTCCGATGGATTTTTTGCGTAATATACCGCTCAATATGCGGGAGATCAAACCTCATGTTTTGTTGAGCGTACCGGCAATAGCCAAGAATTTCCGGAAAAATATCGAAGCGGAAATCCAGCGCAAGGGGAGATTTGTCACTTTTTTGTATATGCGGGGGCTGAAATTTGCCTATTGGTATTACGGGGACGGTAATTATAGAAAAAAAGGCTTGAAAGTATTGGTGGCACCGGTAAAGCATTTTTTCGATAGCTTGGTTTTTTCGAGGATCCGGAAATCTTTCGGAGGAAATTTGCGTTTTTTTATCGGAGGCGGTGCTTTGTTGGATGTCGAATTGCAAAAATATTACCGGGCCTTGGGAATTCCCATGTATCAAGGATACGGTTTGTCCGAGGCTTCTCCGGTAATCAGTTCGAATACGCCGGAATGTCATAAGTTCGGATCTTCAGGGCGACCTGTGACTCCGATGGAACTTCGGATCTGCGATGCCGACGGTGGGATAATGCCGCTGGGAGAACAGGGAGAGATCGTTATCCGGGGAGGGAATGTCATGCGGGGATATTGGTGTAACGAAATTTCTACGGCAGAGACAATACGCGAAGGCTGGCTGTATACGGGTGATTTGGGATTTCTCGACGAACATGGATTTTTAACGGTATTGGGGCGTTTTAAATCGTTGCTGATAGCCAATGACGGGGAGAAATACAGTCCGGAAGGGATTGAGGAGGCGATTGTGGAAAAATCCCGGTTTATCGATTACTGTATGCTGTATAATAACCAGTCGTCGTATACGGTTGGCTTGATTGTGCCGAACAAAAACGCATTGAGAGAGTATATTCAGGGTAAACATATAGAGGCCGGTACAATTGAGGGGTATAAGATGATGTTGGATAAGATTCGCCGGGAATTGATGGAATATCGTTACGGAGGGAAATATGCCGGTCTTTTTCCCGAGCGTTGGCTGCCGGCAGTTGTCGTCATTTTACCTGCTGCGTTGAATGAAAAAGACGGGACAATTAATTCTACCTCTAAAATGGTCAGGAGACGTATTACGGAGTTGTATAAGTCGGAATTAGCCTTTGCTTATACCCCGGAAGGAAAAGATATATTGAACTGTACAAATACCCGGAATATACGGAAATTGTTTGATAATTAGGAGGTTTTGTGATTGTACGGCAGTCAGAATCAGTTTTTAGGAAAGAATATGCGCAGAAAAACTACAATTGTAAAAATCGGTAACTTGTCTTTGTCTTCGGAAGAGCCGGTAATGATACAATCCATGCTGAATACTTCAACGATGGATACGGAAGCCTGTGTGGAGCAGGCGATACGGATTATCGATGCCGGCGGCCGGTTGGTAAGGATTACGGCTCAGGGAGTGAAAGAAGCGGAAAATCTGAAAAATATACGTGCAGCCCTGTGTGAGCGGGGCTATACGACTCCTTTGTCGGCCGATATTCATTTTAATCCTGCCGCAGCCATTGTGGCAGCACGGTATGTTGAAAAAGTGCGTATTAATCCCGGTAATTTTGCGGATAAACGGGCTACTTTTGAGCAATTGGAGTATACGGATGATCAGTATGCCGCAGAATTGGAGGTATTGAGGCAAAAATTTACGGAATTTCTGGAAGTTTGCCGGGAACACCATACGGCTGTCCGTATCGGTACGAATCACGGTTCTTTGTCGGACCGGATTATGAGCCGGTATGGAAATACGCCGGCCGGTATGGTAGAAGCGACGATGGAATATCTGAGAATCTGCCGGGAGTTTGATTTTCCGGATGTAGTTATTTCGCTCAAATCGAGTGATTGCCGGGTGATGGTGGAGGCGGTCCGTTTGTTGGTGAAACAAATGGAAGAGGAAGGTATGGCTTATCCTTTGCATTTGGGGGTAACGGAGGCTGGCGAAGGAGAGGACGGACGGATTCGTTCGGCGGTAGGGATCGGTTGTTTACTGAATGAAGGCATCGGAGATACGGTACGGGTATCGTTGACAGAGGCTCCTGAATATGAGATACCGGTGGCCAGGTCGCTGGTTGGGTTATGTGATCCGCAGTATCACCGGGAAAGTAAATCCGTTACGGCAGGTGTTGCGCTAAAACCGATAGTGGTTGCCGATCTTTCTGTGGCCGGGAGTATTGAAGCACAACTGATCCGCGATCTGGATTTTCACCCGATAAATACAGGGTGGAAAGCCGGGAATAAGGCTCCGGAAATGATCTATACTGAAACGGTAGGCCCTGAATTGGCTGAATTACCGGAAAATGTGAAGGTCGTTGTGCCTGTTGCCGCATTTGACCGGGCGAAGGTGTTTCGGCGGAATGTATCTCTACTGGTCGGAGCAGAAGAGTTTATCCGGGAGAAACAAAATGCTGAAGACTCTTTTGTGGAAGTAATAAAGGAAATGCAGGTAGACCGGCACCTGGCAGAGAAATTATCTTCTTCTTCGGCAGTTGTCGTGTTGAATCCTGAAAATCCCGGTTACCATGCATTTCGTAGCTTGTTGAAAACGATACGTGAAAACGGTATTTCCAATAAAGTTATTGTCCGGGTGATGACAAATTGCAATGACAAAGAGTGGGTGAAACTTTGGGTGGCGGCACATACCGGTGGTCTGTTTATCGATCGCCTGGCAGATGGGATCTGGATTTCATCTCCGGCAATTTCCGATCCGCTTTTGGGGTTGAATCTGGGAAGGAATATTCTCCAATCGGTAGGCTTACGGCGTTATAAAGCAGAATTCGTCAGTTGTCCCGGATGCGGACGTACATTGTATAATTTGGAAGAAGCCGTTGCAAAAGTAAAGCAGGCATTCGGCCATCTTGATAAATTAAAAATTGCCGTCATGGGATGTGTGGTTAACGGACCGGGAGAAATGGGAGATGCTGATTATGGATATGTCGGAGCCGGGAACGGTAAGGTAAATCTTTATAAAGGCCGTCGTATGATGAGGGTGGCTGTACCGGAACAGGAGGCGATAGCTGCTCTCGGACAATTGATCCGGGAGAATGGGGATTGGTGTGATAAAACGGCTTAATGGGAAATGATACCGACGATGACGATAGACGTTATCAAAAACAGGACGAGTAAACCGACTAAAATGAATAAGGTTTCTTGCCAACTCTTTCTTCGGTAGGTGATGTAGAGCAGATTTATGCTGGGATAGACCCACAATAAAAGCAGGACGGCTTTGAAAACATATCCCGTTCCCGAGCAACTTTGCCCGTATAACCACTTCATAAAAACGGCCGATTCGTATGTCAGTAATGTCGTCATGACAGTTACGAAAGAAGCAATCAGTAAAAGTATTACCGATGTTTTAATTCCGAATATACAGCTTATTTTTTTCATAAAGTAATCTGGTGGATTTACTATCATTTGTCGTCAAATAATGAAACCGGAGAAAGAAACGTTGAAATTTGATGGCAAAAATTTACCTCCAATAGTCCTTTCAGACCCGCAAAGTATAACTTCCCGGGTTTATTATTTCCGACATTTGATAAATCAGAACTTGTGAAAAAAAAGCGTGGAATCTGTTAGCCTATTTATTCTGAAGGATCTGGACTTCCCTTATACAAATAAAACAACAGTCCACGCTTAGCCTTATATACGGTAAGCCCGAACGTAAGTTTTATCCCTGTATAAATGAAATTGTCCAGATTCCAGAATAGAGATAACACGCTCTTTTTTATTCTCAAAATGTTTGTTTCAGTAAATACCACGAAACGATACAAAGTTAAGAATATTTAAAAGCATTCCAACGCTCTGTGGACTGTTGTCTTACAAAAGTAGTATTTATTAACGTTTTATAAAAGAGAAGATAACAAGGATTAGCCTTGAAATAGGTAAAATACAAGTTACAATTGTTAAAATAGGTATATAAATACGAAAAAACATACTTCAAGATCGGGCTTTAAATTTAAAATTTACGATTTTAGATTATGTTCACAATCCTCCCCTGCAAAAAAATGAATCGTAAATCATAAATGAATCTATAATTTAAAACTTACGATTCTTTTAATCCTTCCACCGGGTTTGTCGTCGCAGCCCGCCAACTTTGCCAGCTTATCGTCAGCAAAGAAATTGAAAATACAATGGCTCCCGATAATACAAATAGCCACCAGTATACCGGAGCTTTGTAGGCAAATCTCGATAACCACGACGAGATAATATAATAAGCCAGTGGACAGGCTATCAGGAAAGAACTCCCCAACAGCAGGAAAAATCCCCGGTTCAGCAGGACCAGAATTTCTTTTTCTGTCGCTCCGTTTACTTTCCGTAATGCAATTTCTTTCCGTTTATATTGTGCATTGTATACAATCATGCCGTATACGCCGATCAGAGAGATGATAATGGCGATCAGTCCGAATAGGGAAATAGCTTGTGTCAGGCGACTTTCTTTTTCGTAACGTTGCTGCATTGTATCATCCAGAAAACGTACATTCAGATTATTGTATTTTGAAAAACGATTGAATACCTGACTTATGTATTTCATGGCATCTCCCGTATTGGGTGATATTTTCAACAACATATAGTCGAAATGATATTGGGGGTCGTTTATACATACAAATTCTAAAGGTGTAATCCCTTGACGTAGCGAAAGATGCTGGACATCCTTTGCGACACCTACAAAGCGGGCTCCACCCGAGATTCCTGCTGTTTCGACCGGTTGACCCATGTACTTTTCCAGGAAGGGCATTTGTTTTAAAGCCGTTTCTGTGAATATGACTTCCGTTTCTTCCCGATTTTTGGAAAATTCATGACCACTGATGAGAGGAATACCCATTAATTGCATAAAACGTCTGTCGACAAACCAGCGGTCGAATTGGAAATTATTTTCATTCCAACTTCCACTAATCGTGGCGGCATTATCACTTTCCGGTATCCAATCGGTATACGCATAATCCGTTATGTCCGGTGATTGCATCAATTCGTTTGTAAAAGCATGTCGCTGATCGAATAACTGTTGGTTAAATTGAAAATAAACGATTTGGTCTTTATGAAATCCTAAAGTATAATTCTGCATGTACCGTTGCTGGTTATTCATAAGTAACATACAAGTAATCAATGCGACGGAGATTACGAATTGAAATGTCATTAGTCCGTTTCTTATCCGTTGTCCCTGGGGAGACAATACAAAATTTCCTTTCAGTACCAATGCCGGTGCAAAAGAGGTAATATAGCGTGCCGGAAAGAAACCGGCTGATAATCCGACTATCAGGATCATCCCTCCGCATCCCAATGTTGTCAGGGGATGTGCTTGGGGAGAAATGGAGGTGGCAAATAGATGTCCGATAAACGAATGGTCTGCTAACTGGAGTAAAAACAGAGATAAAATGAAGGCTATAGTTGCGTAAATCATTGCTTCGCACATCAATTGCAAACGTAATTTCCCGACACCAGCCCCTAAAACTTTATGGGTATTTACACCTTTTATCCGGGCGGGTGCTAAAGACATAGAGAAATTGATAAAATTGATCGTAGCAATCAGTATAATTAAGATAGATACGCCGAAAAGAATTCGTGATGTGGTCAGATTTCCGGTAGGCTTGGTTTCATAAGAGGCCTTCGAATGAAAATAGATATCTGTCAAAGGTGTAACTCTTTTTTCTAATTTTCCGTTTTCGGATACGTCATCGGCGATTTTTAAGTCGTTTAATTGTTTTGTCAGTGCTATTGGGTCTTTCAGGTTACTTTTGATAAAAAACTGGACATTCCAGTTTCCCCAATTCATTTCCTGCTCATTTAATTTAGCATAACAGTTGTTGGAGAAAATCGAATTTCCGGGAAAGTCTTTGTATATTCCTGCGACAGTATAATCTCCCTCAATAGTATTCCATGAACCTCCACTTATTTTCATTCGTCGATTCAGGGCTTCTTCCGCAGAGCCGAACAAACGCGTCGCCTGACTTTCCGGAAGTAGTATCATTCCCGGTTCTGCCAAGGCTTTGCGGGCTTCCCCGTACAATATCTGAAAATCGATAACGTCACACATGGATAGATTGGCGGTAGAAATGGGAATGTTGAATTTATTGATGGCCCCTTGTTCATCTTCGATAGCGACATCCTGGTTTGAGCCGTCCCTTTGAACGAAAGATTGTTCGATAGACGGACATCCTTCTACCAAAAGTTCACAAACAGGATACGGTACATTCGAACTGAAGCCGTCATTTCCGATTTTCATTTCTACCCGGAATATTCGGTCAGCATTTCGGCGGAATTTATCGTATCCGTTTTCAAAACAGATATGGAATAAGATGGCCATAAATACAGCAGAAGCAACTGTCAATCCCAAAATATTTAATAATCCGGCTGTCCGGAATCGCTTGAAATCTCTTATAAATTCTTTTAAAATTCTCATAATGACGACAATGTGATTAAAACAGTTTTCGTTTTTTTAAAGTTATGGATATTGTTTTTTGGGTTTTATCGGTAATCAATGGGATGCCTGTTAAATCGAATCTGGTTTTTCGGGAATGTGAATTTCCATTGTTTTAAATTATACAATTATCGTGCCTGTTTGTATAAGGTATTGAAATACAATTGTTTATTGGTGTTGTTTTAAATGGATTTTGTCAAATAAATAGACATTATCGTATGAAAATTATACAAAATAAAAAGGGAAGATGATTTCTTCCCTTTTTATCCGATTTTAGACCGGTAAATAAACTAATGGCATTCAGAGTATTTAATCAAAAATCATTAATTCTTTCAAGCCGGCTTATCTGATAATTTAAGACTTTGTGTATTCGGCTTATGTACCTGATCAAAATTAACAATCAGCATACGTTACTATTTTAAAGAAAAAGTAGCTAATACGGCTTTGTGGTCGGTTGGCCATGTTGCGAGCGGTTCGATAATCGGGTCGGCCGTATTTTCGCTAATCCGTTCTCCGCGGAGGATATCTCCTTTAGGACCTATCAGGGTTACGTCGGTTAAGGCAAGTCCGTTAAAGGGTGCATATATGATGAAATCAATGCGGTCCCGGTCGTCGGCTTCAGGCGACCAAACCAATTTTTCGAGTGCGATATTCCGGCAATCGGCAGGACAGGTCATGCCCGGATGGGTTACCGGATCGGGATAAAGTTCCCGGTAAGTATCTTTATAGCCTGCTTTCTGCAATAAAGTCGAGACATCCCAGGGTACGACCAATCCCTGATGGTCCCGCATGTCTTTTGTCGCCTCTGTCCAATCCAGGTGGGACGGCTCGTTAAAGTCGCCGCCTAAGATAACAATACGTCCGGCTGCTTTGTCTTTTTGGGCTTCCTGAATAAAACAGGCAATGGCATCATCACGTACTGACCGGCGATTCAGAAACAATACGGAATCCAGGTCGGTTACGGGAGTTTGTTTTTCCCAGGTATTGCCGTTGTAGCCGCGTACATCGTAATAGGCACAGTTCCGGTAGTCCAGATGAGCCGTATAAACGGCAAATTCCTGATTGCCGATTTTAGTGATCATTTTATAGATACTGCCCCGGTCGTTTTTTTCCGGATAAACGGTAACACTGTCGGTGATGGGATAACGGCTTAATAAACCGCTGTCGTAAGAATAAAACGAGTAGTAGGTTTGTCCGCGTTTTTTCAGCGCTTCTATAATCCGGTCGCAGAAACGGGTGCTGTGGTAATTACGGACTTCGCTTAATGTGACGAAGTCGGCATCGCTTCGGACAATTTCGTCGGCAATGGCATCGAAACCGCCCGGAACGACCGTCCCTTCCTGCCAGATATTGAATTGCAGAACTTTGAATGTTTTTGTCTGCCTGCAAGAGAAAAGGCAGGTTGCCAATAGTAAGACGAAGCAGAATTGAATGGCATTTTTCATCTCTTTTATTTTATAAAATAATAACTGGGGTTGATTTTTTTCGGATGGTAAAGCTAAAGCCAATAAGTTAAATGTGAAAATATTTTCCTGTATAAAATCATCAGAAAAATAGAAATATGAGGGTATCGTCGATTGAAAATGATGATTTTTCCAAACTATTTTGTGCAGGATAAGTTTAAAGAAATAGTAAGTATAATTTAAAAACAAGGAGTTATGATGTTTATTTGGTATATTATCATTGGACTTATTGCCGGTTGGGCTGCCGGTAAAATTATGCGGGGCGGTGGATTCGGCTTCTTTATCAATCTGATTGTCGGGATTATCGGAGGTGTATTGGGCGGCTGGTTGTTTAGCTTGGTCGGTCTTCGGTCTACCGGAGGAATTATCGGAAGTTTGATTGTTTCTACATTCGGTGCAATTGTCCTGCTTTGGTTTGTAGCCTTGATGAATCCGCCTTCACGCCGTAAGTAAAAGAAAATGTGTTTTGTCGTTTTTCGAACAAAAACTGAAGATGTAAAAAATCCTGCCGATGCAAACCGACAGGATTTTTATATAGACAATCGGCTTCCCGATTATTTTTTCAAAGCTTCTGCAATCGATACGGCAACAGCCACGGTAGCACCTACCATCGGGTTGTTACCCATACCGAGGAAGCCCATCATTTCCACGTGAGCGGGAACGGAAGACGAACCGGCGAACTGGGCGTCGCTGTGCATACGTCCGAGGGTGTCGGTCATACCGTAAGATGCAGGACCGGCAGCCATGTTGTCCGGGTGCAGGGTGCGTCCCGTACCACCGCCGGATGCTACAGAGAAATACGGTTTACCGGCCAATACACGTTCTTTTTTATAAGTACCTGCAACCGGGTGTTGGAAACGGGTAGGATTGGTAGAGTTACCGGTAATGGAAACATCTACGCCTTCTTTCCACATGATAGCAACACCTTCCCGAACGTCGTCGGCACCGTAACAATTTACTTTTGCACGGGGACCGTCGGAGTAAGCTTTGGTTTTTACCACTTTCAAATCTCCGGTATAATAATCGAATTCAGTTTGCACATAGGTAAAACCGTTGATACGGGAAATGATCATAGCAGCGTCTTTTCCCAAACCGTTCAAAATGACACGTAACGGATTTTTGCGTACTTTGTTGGCCATTTCAGCAATTTTGATGGCACCTTCGGCAGCTGCGAAAGATTCGTGACCTGCCAGGAAAGCGAAACACTGGGTTTCTTCACGCAACAAACGGGCAGCCAGGTTTCCATGGCCTAAACCTACTTTACGGTCGTCGGCAACAGAACCGGCAATACAGAAAGCTTGCAGGCCTTCGCCGATAGCTTCGGCAGCATCTGCGGCATTTACACATCCTTTTTTAATAGCGATAGCAGCGCCTACAACGTAAGCCCATTTTGCATTTTCGAAACAGATATTCTGTGTTTGTTCACACTCTAAATAAGGATCGATTCCTTTTGCTTCGCAAATGGCTTCTGCCTCTTCGATAGAAGCGATACCATAGGAGTTCAATACTTTATTGATCTGGTTGATCCGACGATCCTGACTTTCAAATTTTACTTCTCTTTTTGCCATTGTATGTTCCTCCTATTTTATTCGTGACGTGGGTCAATATATTTAGCTGCATTGGCGAAACGTCCGTAGTTTGCAGTGGCTTTCTTCAATGCTTCGTTGGCATCGGTACCTTTTTTGATCAGGTCCATCATAACACCGAGGCGTACGAATTCATATCCGCATACTTCCCCGTCTTCGTCAAGTGCCAGGCGGGAGATATAACCTTCAGCCATTTCCAGATAACGAACACCTTTAGCTTTCGTTGAAAACATCGTGCCAACCTGGCTGCGCAGACCTTTACCTAAGTCTTCCAGGCCGGCGCCGATAGGCAGACCGCCTTCAGAAAATGCACTCTGGGTACGTCCGTATACAATCTGCAGGAATAATTCGCGCATAGCGGTATTGATAGCATCACATACCAAGTCGGTATTCAATGCTTCCAATAAAGTTTTACCTGTCAGAATTTCAGCAGCCATAGCAGCCGAGTGCGTCATACCGGAGCAACCGATCGTTTCTATCAATGCTTCTTCAATAATCCCGTCTTTGATATTCAATGTCAGTTTACAAGCCCCTTGTTGAGGTGCACACCAACCGATACCATGGGTTAAACCTGAAATATCTTTGATTTCTTTCGCTTTTACCCATTTCCCTTCTTCGGGGATTGGGGCAGGACCGTGGTTCGGGCCTTTTTTTACAACACACATGTGTTGTACTTCGTGTGAATAAATCATTATTTTAGCTTTTATTGATTAATATATTGTTACACATTGCTTTCACGCGCACAATTAGGACAAAGATACGGGTTTGTTTGGAATAAAAAATAAGTTTATACAGATATTATTGTGCATACGTTTGCAGTGAAATATCTGAAAATCAGGTTGTGTATAAGATTATAGCAAAAACAGGGTATAATGTTAAAATCTATATATTATAGTAAGAAAAACAGGAATAATGTTTGATATTCCAAAAGGTTTATTCTATTTTTGCTTACATCATGAAGTCGAATTGTAACTGCCATAATGCAAGTAGCATGCTTTCTTTACAGCATGAATGCGGAATTCCGTCCGTAGGCACTGTGATTACAATTACGACGGTTACTACCACAACAACGACAACCCCTTTGGGGGTATAGTTTGTCATATTGCCAATTTGTATTATTTCTATTCCGGTCCAGGACCGGGAGTTGGCCTTTCATCGTTTTCGATTTACGATTGAATGGAATCACGGGAAAGTGGGTCTGTTTTTTAATCGGAATTATTTATTTACAATTTAAATATAGAATTATGTTGATATATAAGTTTAAAGGAGCAGTCATGCAGAATCCTGAAATGATTGCCGGAATAAGAAATGAGATACAAAAACAAAGTGAAAATTGTATTGTGGTTGTTTCTGCATTGAAAGGCGTAATGCCTCGTTTGCGTGCATTATATGCACTGAGTTTGAAAAAAGGAAGTGGTTTTGAAGAAGAATTTAAAGAATTTCGTCATGTTCATGCCGATTTGGCGGAACATTTATTGGCTGGGAATAAATTATCCGAATACCTGGAAGACATGCAAAAGCATTTGGATGAGTTATATGAAATATTGCATCAGGTGGCTCCCGTGAAGGAAGCTTCACAGGCAATGAAAGATTATATTCTGGCCAAGGGAGATATCCTTTCGTCTTTGCTTTTCAGCAAATTATTTGAAAATGCTTCCTGGAAGGATTCCCGGGATTTTATAATTACCGATAGTAATTTTGGGGCTCCGGAGATTTTGTGGGAAGAAAGTTGCGAGGCGGTTTCCCGGGAGTTTAGGGATACCGGGGGAATAACTGTCGTTCCGGGATATTGTGGAAAGACAAAAAGCGGATATAGTATTTCTTTAGGGAGGGTCGGCCTGTCACTGACGGCCGCATTACTGGAATCGGCTTTTCAGAAAGTAAAAGTTGCTTAAAACGCTATTGAAATGAGTGCATTACAAAATCTTTGGATGCTTTGTTATCCAAGGATTTTGTGTTGTTATTCTTTTTATTTTAAATTTGACCGGAGAAACGTTCATATAAATTGTAAATTTTAGATTGATGATTTTAGATTATACCTGCAATCCTTTTCTGTAAAAGGAGGAATTGTAGGGTAAAAACGTAAATCTGCAATTAAAACGACCGTTAAATCAGGGGCTTGAAGTGTAAAAAATACAGTCCTTTGCAGGATAAAAAATACGCGGATATAATGCGGGATACCGCATTCTAATCATTTGATAATAAATAGAATATTGTTTTAAAAAAGGAATGTAAAGAAACGGGGAGTTTTATTGTCCCAACCGATCTTATACAACAAATTTTAACGGTCGTTT
>NZ_DOED01000006.1:0-55140 GCF_003524185.1 Culturomica sp. | reverse complement strand
TTTAACGGTCGTTTAATCTGGTTAACCAATATGTTTTAGATGGCGGATGCAATAAAAGTGGATATTACTGACGTGAAAGTTTTTCGGCGGTTGTTCGATGACTTTTATGAACCGTTGTGTATTTTCGGTGAGCGTTATGTTGGAGATGCCGAATGCGTGGCGGATTTGGTTCAGGAATGTTTTATCCGTTTGTGGCAAAGGAGGGAGGATTTCGAATATCTGCATCAATTGAAGGGATTTCTGTATACTTCTGTAAAGAACAGGGCACTCAATGAACTGGAGCACCGGAAAATAAAACTGGGCTATGCAGGAAAAATACTGGAGCAGGGGGAAGAGTCCTTTTTCCGGGATCACGTGATAGAGGAAGAAGCTTATCGTATTCTCCGGCAAGCCATTGAACAGTTGCCTGAACAAACCCGTAAGGTCATGTTATTGGCGTTGGAGGGAAAAGACAATAGGGAAATTGCAGAAACGTTGTCTATGGCTGTAGGGACCGTACATACACATAAAAAAATCGCTTATAAGCGTCTGCGGGAATTTTTGAAAGGATATTACTATTTGTTTACTTTCCTGTTGTATCTGATTCGTTAAATTATTGCCGTTTTTTTAATCGTAAGCGATTATTTCCAAAAAAAAATTAAAAAAAGTTTGATTTGGTTTACCCCTGATCGGGGTTTAAACTGTTATATGGATAAAAAAGAGGCTATGTTGGAAAAAGAATTTGAGATTGCGTCCTTGATTGCCGGATACCGGACGGGAATATTGACGGAGGAAGAAAAAGCCTGTTTACAGGAATGGATCGATTCTTCTCTGTCGGCAAAGCTGTTATTTGAAAAGTTAGACAATCCGGAAAATTTCCGGGAACTTTGCTCGATGGCGCAGAAATATGATCGTAGCCGTGCCTGGAGTAAAATAGAGAAAAGTATCCGGCGGGAACGTAATCTCAAAATTCAAAAATACATCGGCTATGCGGCTTCGGTTGTTTTGCCTTTGGCCGTATGTTATTTTTTATTGAGAAATTCAGCGGAGGAGTGCTGTTCGTTAAGTAGTCATCAGACGGTTTGTAACGATCGGATTCAACCCGGAACAACAAAGGCAATTTTAACTTTAGGGGATGGGACTGTTGTGGATATTGAAAAAGAAAGTTCATTTGAGGTATTGGAAGAAGGCGGTGCGAAAATCCGCAAAGATTCCGCCTGTCTGAATTATCAGAATGAGACGAAAATCATTCCGGAGCAGAAGGTTATATACAACCGGATTGATATACCGAGGGGAGGTGAATATACGCTGAAACTGAGTGATGGAAGCCGGGTACATTTGAATGCTATGAGTTCCTTACGGTATCCGGTAAATTTTACAGAAGATAAAAGGATGGTGGAATTGCAGGGAGAAGCTTATTTCGAGGTAGTAAAAGCCGGAAAACCTTTTATTGTAAAGGCCGGAGATGTGGAGGTGAAAGTTTTGGGAACGGAGTTCAATGTATGCTGCTATGCCGATGAGGATATTATCGGAACGACATTGGTAAAAGGATGTGTCAATATCACAACTCCTCGAGTCGGTCCGCTTGTGCTGACACCTTCACAACAGGCCAATTTCAGCCGGGAGACAAAGGACGTACAGGTGAAAACCGTCGATGTTTCGGAATATACAGCCTGGAAAGAAGGATATTTCCGTTTTAAAGACTGGCGTTTGGAGGACATTATGAATTACCTGTCCCGTTGGTATGATATGCATGTATTTTATGCTAACCCGAAAGTGAAAGATTTGCGCTTCGGTTGTAGCATCAGCCGGTATGGAAGTGTAGAGCCGATATTGCAGTTGTTGGAAGATACCAGAAAGGTAAGAGTGGAAATAAAAGGAAATACAATTGTTTTCCGGTAAAATGAAATCAAAATGATGAGATAAAAATAAAAGCAGGAAATGCGCTAACATTTCCTGCCGGTAGCGATTTCTGCGCAAACAGAAATCATAAGTTTAACTAAACATCCAAAGTTATGAACAAAAATCGAATTTCCTTCTGTGAGGGGGGATTAAAAAAAGTCTTTTTTATGATGAGGCTATCGTTTTATCTGGTATTATTGGGATGTCTGCATGTGAGTGCTGCGATAGACGCTCAGACACGTGTGGCTCTTAATGTCAAGAATGTAACTCTCCATGATGTCATTTGGGAGTTGCAGAAACAGACCGGTTTCGTATTCCTGTACAGTACACAGGATATAGAATCAGTCCGTTTGTCGGAGGTTTCGGCAGCCGATAAAAGCGTAAAGGAAGTATTGGACGACTGCCTGAAAAATACCGGGTTGACATATAATATTCAGGATGATGTGATTGTCATTCGCAAAGCGGAAGCACTTCCGGCACTTCCACAGCAAACGATTGCGGTCAGGGGAATTGTCCGGGATGATTCCGGGGAAACCTTACCGGGCGTGTCTGTCCGGATAAAGGGAACATCTACCGGTACTGCAACCGATGTTCAGGGACGTTTTGAAATTAAAGTTCCTTCTTTAAAAAATACGATTCTGGTGTTTTCTTTTGTCGGGATGATTCCTCAGGAAGTGTCTGCTTCCGATAAAGAAATGCAGATTGTCATGCAACGGGAAGATACCCAATTGGATGAAGTTGTCGTAACCGGTTACAGTACCGTTAGCCGTGAAGCTTATACAGGATCGGCAACGGTCGTAGGGGCTGATAAGATTGCCGAACGCCCGGTAGCTTCTTTTCAGGATGTGCTTCGGGGGAATTCCCCGGGTACGTTGGTTACCTCCACCGGGCAACCGGGTGTCGGAGCAACTATCCGTTTGAGAGGTATCAGTTCGATGAATGCCTCGAATGCGCCGCTTTATGTCGTGGACGGTGTCGTTTGGGATGCTGCTAATATGTCAGGGGATGCCGAATATCCGACCAACCCGTTGAATACACTTAACCCTTCGGATATTGCCAGTATGACGATATTGAAAGATGCCGCTTCTTCTTCTCTTTACGGTTCGAGGGGTGCGAACGGGGTGATTGTAATTACGACCAAACAGGGAAAACAAGGGCAAAAGGTCAATTATACGGTAGATGTACAGTTCGGTGTATCCAGGATATTCAAGGCATCGAAGCCTGACTTGGTAAACCGGGAGGAATTTATCGACCTGTGGCTGGAAGGAGAGATGCATTATCAGATCCAGAGGAAAGCAGGTAAAAAGTTTTTCGACGAAGTGAAGAAGATATATGCGGATAAAGAAGGATATAAATTCTCGGGTAAGAATTATAATGAGTGGATGAATCTGGCCAAAAGTGAATTCAATAAACAATTTAAGATTTACAATCCCGTCAAGAATAATTATTACAATGCATTTTTTGATAAAGACGGTGCAAAAGGGGAAGATTACAGCCGTTTGCCTGATGTCGATTGGTATGATGAAGTTACCCGTGTGGCTCCGTTCCAAAAAATCAATGCGTCGGCCAGAGGAGGAAATGATGTCGTAAAATTCTATACCTCACTGGAATATTTCAATCAGCAGGGGATACTCCGGAGCAGCGAGTTGAAACGGTATTCGTTCCGGGCAAATTTGTCGTCGGACAACGCCAACCGCTTTCTTAACTGGGGAATCAGCAATATGATGAGTTATTCCGACCAAAGCGGGCCGCGCCGTGATGCTTTAGGGTATGCTATGCCTCAGTATACAGCATTGTCCCTGGCTCCTATTGTTCCTGTAAAATTGGAAGACGGATCGTATAATTTTAAATTTCCGAGTAATGTCAACAGTAATATGAACCCGGTGGCTATCGGAAAATATTACACTTATGCCCGGCCTCAATTGAAAGCCCTGCTTTCCGGCTGGTTGAAATTTAATTTTACGAAATGGCTGAATTTTAAAAGTGTGGCTGCCGTCGATTATCTCCATACAAGGAAACGGCATTACTACGACAAGGATTTCGGCGATGGTAAAAAGGATAACGGTTATTTGTCAGAGAGAGATGCCCGCCGGACCATGATTACCAATTCGAACCTGTTGTATTTTAATAAGACCTTCGGAGGTGTACACGATGTGTCTGCTTACGGAGGTATAGAGCTTGAAACGATGACGAGTGCTTACATTTCTGCCAGCGGTAAAAACTTTTTATCCGACGATTATCCGTACTTATCGGCTTCCTCTGTTTTGGCAAGTTTGGGCGGTAGCGGGGACGAATATGCGATGTTTTCCTGGCTGATGAAACTGGATTACGCTTACGACAATAAATATTATATCGGCGGTTCCTTCCGTAGCGACCGTTCTTCCCGTTTTCATCCGGATCACCGGGTCGGTAATTTCTGGTCGGTTTCGGGAGCCTGGCGGATTTCTCAGGAAAAATTCCTGCAGGATAACCCTGTAATCAATAACCTGAAATTGAAGGCTAGTTACGGTGTAAACGGAACGTTACCCAGCAGTTATTATTCCTGGCGTCCCAGATACGGATTCGGTTATGATTATGGCGGGGATGCAGGTATCGCGCCTGCAGCCATAGCAAACAGGGAATTGACCTGGGAAGAAAATAAAGTATTCAATGTCGGATTGGATATCCGTATGTGGGATCGTCTGAATATCGGGCTGGAATATTACAGTCGTAAATCGAGCAATCTGTTACTGGATGAGCCTATTTCTATGGTTACCGGTCACGAAGACCGTTTGGTGAATTCCAGTGCAGGCTTGAAAAATCAGGGAATAGAGTTGGAAATGTCCGTTGATATTATCAGAGACAGAAGAGTAAACTGGGAATTCAGTATGAACCTGGCTACATTGAAAAATAAGTTTTTCGGTTTGAAGAGTGACGATATCGGTACTCAGATTAAGCGCAACGGGGAAAGCTATTATTCCTGGTATTTGAGGGAATGGGCCGGTACCGATCCGGAAACGGGAGAACAACGCTGGTATTATACGGATACGGACGGTAAAAAAGCCATTACCAAAAAATACGACGAAGCGGAACGGAAAATCGTCGGTTGTGCATTGCCGAAGGTAAGCGGAGGTTTTTCGACGGTGATCAGTTTCGAAGGCCTGGAGTTGAGCTGTCTGTTTACCTACGGGTTGGGACATAAGGTGTTGGATTATACGGGACGGGTGGCGACGAAGAACGACGGGAAGAGAGACTACCGGACCATGGAACGGGATCAGCTCGACCGTTGGACACCGGATAATCCTGGAGGAAAAAATCCTTTGCGGATCAATACGAAATGGGATCGATGGTTATCAACCCGTTATCTTTATAAAGGCGATTATCTGAAATTCAAAAATCTGAAATTGCAGTATACTTTCCCTGCACACGTAGTGAGTAAAATTCGTCTGGGAGGTGTAAAAATCTTTGCACAGGCAGAAAATCTGATCGCTTTTACCGCATTGAAAGGATACGATCCGGAAATGACATTGAACGGGTACCGGAATCCCGACGATTATCCGTCGGCTACGACTTACACGGCAGGATTACAAATTAACTTTTAAATTCAGGAATCATGAAAAAATATTATATATTCTTTGTATTGTTCCTTCTGATAAATGCTGGTTGTGACGATTTTCTGGACAGAAAGAGTTTTACCCAGATGGATGAAGGTGAGGTATTCAAAACGGTGGAGAACCTTCAGGGTGCTCTGACCGGGGTGTACGATAAATTGTCCGATGCAGATTTTTACGGCCGGCATATACAGGCTTATGAAGCTGCCAAAGGACCCGATTTCTTTGTGCTGTCTTCCAGCGGTAACCGGTATGAAAAAGAGAATGCTTACGATGAAACTTCTTCTTCTGCCGGTTATGCCAAGGATACCTGGTCGAAATTCTATAATACGATCAAAGCGACAATTTTAATTATCGATCAGGTCGATCAGGCAGAAGGAACGGATGCCGAAAAAGGACGGATTAAAGGAGAAGCATTGGCACTGAGAGGGCTGACCTACTTTGAATTGATGCGTAACTTTGCCTATCCGCCGATTTTCTCTTTCCCGGGTAAATCCGGATATGCCGATCAGTATAAATTCGGCGTACCGGTAGCGTTAACAATTATAGATCTGAAGCGGATGGAAGAAAAACCGGAAGGACGGAAAGATGCGAAATATTGCTACGAAGAAGTGATTGTTAAAGACCTTACGGCTGCCAAAGATTTACTGAAACAGTACGGTCAAGGGGAAGGGAAATATTTATCCTATCCGGCAGTATGCGCTTTGTTGTCCCGGGTGTATCTTTATATGGAAAAATGGGAGGCTGCCAGGGATGCAGCATTGGAAGGACTTTCAGCGACAAACGCGAAAATGATAGAATATAAAGAATATACCAATAATTATTACAAGCCTTTCGGCAGTGAGAGTGTCTGGGAATTACAATATACGGAAACGGATAATCTCAGTACGAATTCCCTGAATTATTTATTGAGATATCAAACTATAGATAAACCGGGAGATCCGAAGGACGGGCAGGTTGGGAGTGAGGTCGGATACGGAGCTTACGGATTACAGGATGCCTGGGTAGATTTGGTAAAAGAAGTAGAAGGAGATGTCAGGACCTATCTGGTATGTAAAACGCGGGACGGCTATAACGGTTGTCGTAAATATATAGGCAATCCCCATTATCTGCACAATATTTGCCTGGTGCGTTTACCCGAACTTTATCTGAATCTGGCTGAGGCTTATGCCGAATTGGGCTCACCGGATGCCGTAGAGACGCTGAACAATATATATGAAAAAAGAACGGATAAAAAATTCGATGCTACGGGTTTGGATAAAGCAGAATTAATCGGAGCGATTCTGAAAGAAAGGAGAAAAGAACTGGTGCTCGAAGGACATACATTTTGGGATTATTTCCGCAGGGCCATTCCTTTTGACCGGGAATCGGAGGAGTGTATCGACAATTCGACGAGTCATATCGATTATACACGGCCTCAGGTGGTTTATCCTATTCCGGAACAGGAAATGGATGCCAATCCCGCTATCCGGAAAGAACAGAACCCCGGTTATTCGGAATATTTGACAAATTAACGGATGTTTGGTAAAATAAAAAATATCTTTGAAATGCAGAACAGAAGCAGAGAGTTTATTTTGTCAGATATAACGGAGTATTTTTTGACCGGGGATAAAATCCGGTTTATAAATAAATCCGTGGTAATAAAAAGTCAGGTTTATGACAGGTAAAAATCTTGTCAGATATTTTTTGATCGTTTGCTTTACGGCAGCCTGTTTTCAGGCTGCTGTAGCAAAAGATCATCAGGAAAAGCAAAGTTCGTTGTCGGCCGATGGGCCTTATATCTTGTATGATAGTACCGGTGGTTTCCGCATGGTATGGGTCGGAGAGGATGCCGTGATCCGGGATACGTCGTATGCTGCTGTGCCTGCCGGTTTTTCTTTTCCGGTGGTTTCCGGTAACGGAAAACATCGTTTCCGGGTAAAGTTGCATACTTTCGAACGTCAACCCTGGAAGATGCCGCAACCGGAAAAAATGCTCGTTATCTCGGACCCTCACGGTAATTTGGATTGTTTTGTATCCGTACTGAAAAATAACGGGGTAATCGATGAAAATTACAATTGGAATTTCGGAGACAATCGCTTGGTGATAATAGGAGATGTGTTCGACCGCGGGAAAGACGTATTGCCGGTTTTCTGGCTGATCTATAAATTGGAACAGGAAGCTGCGGAAGCCGGAGGCGGAGTCTCTTTTACGTTAGGTAACCATGAAGAAATGGTATTGCGGGGAGATTGCCGTTATACAAAACGTAAATACAAAGAACTGGCTGATAGCTTGCGGATTGCTTATCAGGATTTGTGGCAGGAAAACAGCGAATTGGGAAGGTGGTTGAGAACCCGGAATCTGGTACAAATTATCGGAAATAATCTGATTGTACACGCCGGATTAAGTGCCGAATTTCTGAAACGTAAAGAGGCAGTTTTACAGATGAATGAAACGGTCGGCAAAGGTCTTTCCCTTAATAAAGAAGGCCGAAAGGCTGTATCGGCGACTTCTGCTTTTGTCTTTGATACGAAAGCAGGCCCTTTCTGGTATAGAGGAATGGTAAAATCAGCCGATAAATATCAGCCGGTTTATCTTCCGGACGTCATCCGTTTATTGAAAAAATATAAAGTTGACCGTATTTTGGTCGGTCATACGATTTTTGACGATATGACTACATTTTATCAGGGCAGAGTGATTGCTGTCAATGTCGACAACGAAGAAAATTATGAGAAAGGAAGAGGACGGGGAATTCTGATCGAGGGGAATAAGATTTCAGTGATATATGATAAGAAATCTCCGGAACCGATGTTTTAATTTTAGATTTACGATTTTAGCTTGAACCCGCAAAGCAACCCTCAGAAAAAGATTAGATTTATGATTTTAGATTAAATAAATCCGACAACGAATCAACAATTTTTTGCTTGTATTCCAATCTAAAATCGTAAATCTAAAATTTAAACCTTATTTTGGTCGGTGGACTTTTTAATTATTTTGTTACTTTTTCATTAAATTGAAGGAGAAGACGACTGTATTTGAATTTTTGTTTTTATTTTTGAACTTAAATAACGGACAGTATGTTTTTGAATTAATTTAAAAATAAAATGAGAAGAGCGATTTATTTATTATCTGTTTTGGCAGTTGTGCTGTTTTTGTTGCCGCAATGCCAATGTGGGCCTAAAGAAAAGAAGGCAAAGTACGTATTCTATTTTATCGGTGACGGGATGGGGGTAAATCAGGTAAACGGTACAGAAATGTATTTGGCGGAAAAAGAAGGCCGGATTGGTATTAAGCCTTTACATTTCACACAATTTTCTGTTGTGAATTTTGCAACCACTTATTCTAAATACAATTCTGTTACCTGTTCTGCTGCTGCCGGAACGGCATTGGCTTCGGGAACAAAGACGAAAAACGGAACGATAGGTATGGACAGTTTGCATCAGGCTCCGTTATACAGTGTTGCTACAAAAGCGAAAGAAGCGGGTAAAAAAGTCGGAATAACGACATCTGTGAGTGTCGATCATGCTACTCCGGCAGTGTTTTATGCTCATCGTCCGGATCGTGGGATGAGTTACGAAATCGGTACGGATTTGCCGAAAGCCGGTTTTGATTTCTATGCCGGAGCCGGTTTTGTACAACCCAATAATAAAAAAGATTCGACGGCTATCAATTTGTATGAACTGTTTGACAAGGAAGGTTACACTGTAATCCGGGGAATGGAAGAGTATAAAGCCAAAGCCGGGGATGCCGGGAAACTAATTTTTATACAGCAGGAAGGAAGCGATAATTTTTCTCTGCCTTATGCGATAGATCGCTCCGGGAATGATCTGACATTGGCACAGATTACAGAGAATGCGATTGAATTTTTGACCCGGAATAACGATAACGGTTTTTTTCTGATGGTTGAAGGAGGTAAGATCGACTGGGCTTGTCATGGAAATGATGCGGCAACGGCTTTCCGGGAAGTGGTTGATATGGATGAGGCTGTACAGAAAGCGTTGGATTTTTACAATCAGCATCCGGATGAGACGTTGATTGTCATTACAGCCGATCATGAAACCGGAGGTATTGTTTTGGGAACCGGAAAATATGCTTTGAATTTACAGGCTTTGCAATATCAGAAAGTATCGAAGGATAAACTGACGGCAAAACTTCATCAGTTACGGGAAGAAAAAGGAAACAAAGTCAGCTGGGAAGATGTGAAAAGCGTGTTGACAGAAAATCTCGGATTCTGGAATCAGGTGCCGTTGAGTGAAGCTCAGGAGGCTAGATTAAAGGAGGTATACAAAAATACTTTTGGTTCGAAAAACGCGAAACCGGAGAAGAATCTTTATTCTGAAAACGAACAACTGGCCGGAGAGGCCATCCGGATACTCGATGGCATTGCAATGGTCGGTTGGACGAGCGGCAGTCATTCAGCCGGGGTTGTTCCGGTATATGCCATAGGTGCCGGAGCTCAATTGTTCAGTGGTAAACTGGACAATACCGATATTCCGAAGAGAATAGCGCAAGCTGCAGGATATTGACCGGGGAAATGATCACGAAATAGCGCCGGGCCGGAATTCGGTCCGGCGTTTTTTGTTCCCTGAAAAGCTTATTCTGCCTGTTCCGTAATAACAGAGGTAGGCATTTCTTCGTCTTCTTCGATTAATGTAGCTGCAAACAGCCACCACAATAGCAGAATGCAAAGAATAATAGCTCCGATAAGTGTCAGGATTTTTTGATGTTTCTTTTTCATATATTTTTTATTTAAGTATGCTGTGGATAATTCATGGTACGTATTGATCGTTGATTTTTTATCAAGAAATGGAATTTGTTTATATAATCCACAATTTAAAATCCACAATTAAACGGTCGTAAGGTCATTGTATTTCGTGTCCGGTCAGGGCTTTTACAAAGTCGGACTTCGGAGATCGGCGGATTTCATCAGGAGAACCTTCCTGCTCGATACATCCGTTGTTCATGACCAGAACCCGGCTGCCTAATAAAAGGGATTCCCGGATGTCGTGGGTAATGAATACGATCGTCACATGCAATTCCTGATGAATCCGGATAATTTCGGACTGAAGCATTTTCCGGGTAATTTCGTCCACGGCTCCGAAGGGCTCGTCCATCAGAAGAATATCCGGATTGGCGGCAAGTGCCCGGGCTATGCCGACACGCTGCCGTTGTCCTCCGGAAAGTTCGGAAGGATAACGTTCCAACATATCCGGGTCGAGTCCGACCGTTTGAATCAACCGCCCGACGGCTGCCGTTGTCCGTTTTTTGTCTTTTTTGTTGAGCAAACCGGGTACATAGGCTATGTTTTTTCGTATGGTCATGTGCGGAAATAATCCGATGCCTTGAATTACATATCCGATATTACGCCTTAAAAGGGTTTGATTTTCCAGAGAAATGTCTTTCCCGTTGATATATATTTTTCCGGATGTCGGTTGTATTAAGCCGTTAATTAGCTTTAACAAGGTCGTTTTTCCGCTGCCGGAGCTGCCGATGACAGTCAGAAATTCACCTTTCCGGATATCCAGACTGATATCTTTTAAAATGGTATGTTCGTCGTAATCTTTCGAGACGTGATCGAATCGTATAGCGGGAAAATCATTCATAAGTCCAGGTTAATTTTGAGTCAGGATTCCCTTGCGTTTCAGAAAATTTAAAGCGACATCGTGTTCCGGTTGGCCTGCTACTTCTACAAGATAGTTGAGTTCGGACATTTCGCTATCCGTTAAAATATGATTCATTTTAGCCAGCACCTGTTTCAGTTCCGGATGTTTTTGCAACGTTTCTTCGCGGACAACGGTTGCACAGTAATAAGTCGGAAAAAAATGTTTGTCGTCTTCCAGGACGGTCAGGCGGGCACCGTTAAGCTGTCCGTCCGTAGTAAAAATGTTCATAACATCGATTTTATCCGATTTAATGGCTTCGTATTTCAAACCGATATCCATATCCATTGTCTTTTTAAATTTGAGGTTGTAAAATTTACACAGGGCATCGTACCCTTCGTGTATTTCAAAAAAATCATACTCGGCCCCGAATCTGAATTGGTCCGGATAACGGGCCAGATCTGAAAATTTCTGTAGCCCGAATTTACGGGCATTTTCTTCTTTTACGGCGAGGCTATAGGTATTGTTAAAGCCGTAAGGACCGATCCAGACCAGATGGAACTGTTGGCGATAGGCTTCTGCCAGTTGGTCGTAAAGTTGCTGTGGTGGTAGTAAATTATTTTTTTTCAAAACGACCAGCCAGCCGGTTCCCGTATATTCGGGGTATAAGTCGAAATCGCCTTTTACAATTGCCGGGTGGATATTGCTTGTTCCGCCTCCTATTCCTTTGGTGATAACGGGATGGAGAGAGGTGTTGTTTGCAATCAGTATGGCCAGCATTTCTCCCAGGATGAATTGTTCGGTCATCGGTTTGGTGGCAATCCGGATCGTGGTATCCGAATCTTGGCAGCCCACGAATAAAAACAGGCTCGTAAGCAGATAGAGTAGTGTTGTTTTCATACCCGGCTCATTTTGCGTTTCTTTTTGATGTAACTTTCATAGCGACCGACACAACCGTCCGTGAACAAAGCCAATACGGCAATCAGTAAACTGCCGGCGACAGTCATGGCCGGATTGTTAGTGGTAATTCCCCGGTAGATGGCAACGCCTAATCCTCCGGCACCGATGAAGGCGGCGATACCTGCCAAAGCAATCGTCATGACGACCATGTTGCGTAAGCCGGTTAAAATCACCGGGAATGCCAATGGCAATTCGATCCGGTAAAGGAGTTGGAAGGGAGTGCTTCCCATACCGCGGGCGGCTTCTGTGATTTCCGGGTCGATGTTCCGGATGCCGGTATATGTATTCCTTACCATCGGAAGCAAAGCATAGATCGTGAGGGCAATAATAGCGGTGGTATTGCCGATACCTGAAAAAGGTATCAAAAAGCCGAATAAAGCGATCGAAGGAATGGTATAAATGAAATTCGTCAATCCCAGAATCGTACTCCTGCTTCTCCGGTAGCGGCTGATAAAAATACCGAGACATAGTCCGACGACTCCTGCACAGACGATGGCTATAAGGGATATCGTGATGTGTTGTAACATCAGTTGCAGGAAAAAATCCCAACGGTCCCGGTAGAGTGTAAAAATTTCTGTCAGCATAAATTTGATTTTAGAAATAATAACCGATGTTAATGTTAAAGCGGGCATGCCAGGAATCACTGCCTCCTCCCGGTCCGAAACCGTTCCAGTCCGGCCCCAGCCAGGCCTGATTTTTTCCCAGGGCGTAATCGATGTAGGTTTGTACCGGGCCTGCGGTCAACAGGCAGCCGGACACATTTTGAAAACTGTCTTTGTAATTGTCATTCCATTTTTGCAGCCACCCGAAGTCGTTGTATATTTGAAGGCTTTTGAACGGTCCCCAATGAATCGGGAATTTATATCCCAGACTCAATGAATAGATATTGGCTTTGGCGGCAACGAGATAAGGGGCTCCGTAAGCCGTCATTGTGATGAGGGTCCGGCCTTCTCCGGGAGCATTTTTAGGATACAGGGCGTAAGTCGTTGCCTGTGCTTTTAAACTGAGACCTTTCCAGTAGAGTTCGTGGTGAAGGGCAAAAGCAAAATGAGTACCGTTATTCCGGGTATCCAGGTTATATAACTGCCCGAATTCGGCCGATACACCGCTTTTTTGTATGACGTTTTCTCCCCATTTGTAAAATACCTGTCCGTTTAATTGGTTGATTTCCTTGTTTCGTCCGGCAACGTCATATCCGTAGCGATCATCAGATACTTCGGCATCGGCACTGAACAACAGTTCTTCTGCATTTTTGAAAAAAGCCAGTGCATATTCCCAATGCTCTCCCGTATGTACGAATTTGACTCCCATATCCGAATCGTCTTCCAATCCCACATAGTAGGCAATTTGAAAGAAGAAGTTGTGGGCTCCTGAAGGCTGGATGCCGAAAGGCACCCGGGTGAGTCCGACTTCGATACGGTTTTGCGGATTGAATTGGTAGCCGATCCAGCCGTATTTCAGCATAAATCCTCCGAAAGCTGTGCTGTAAAAACGAAAATCGGCATCCAACAGTAATTTTTTGTAAGAAGCTGTCGGGTGAAGGAGAAATACATCGTATCCGAAGTCCCCGCCTCTGTCCCTGTGTCCCCGGTTCCAGTCCGAAAAATTGTAATTGAAACGTAAGGCTCCGCCGAAATGGAATTGCGGAAGTGTTTTCCGTTCGTTACCGGAAACCGGAAAAACAAATAGTAGATAGAAAATGAAAATCAGAGTATAGCTCTTCATAAATCATATTTGTAAAAATTACCCCGCTTTTCCGATATCCTCCGGAAAGATATAACGGAGAGGGGAACAATTTTGTTTGAAAAAAATAGGCTCTAAATAAAGTTAAAAGGAAGAACTATTTTCAGGGAAGGTAAGTTTAAGAAGTAGATTGTCGAACAGTTATACAATAAAAGGATGGAAGATATATATTTGGATTATCCTGAATGGCAGGATACGGCCGATACGGTACATCTGTTTTTGCAGATGGCGGGGAAAGTGAAAGTGGAGCGTAGCCCGAAGCGGCCCCAATGGGCACATGTAAGGCTCTATCTTGTCCCGGACGGATTGACAACCGGACTGATACCCGGAGATTCGTCCCCTTTTTCCATTTTATTCAACTTCAGAGAACATCAGGTAGAGTTTATGAACGGTGACGGGAAAAAAGTAAATATACCTTTGGAAGATGGCGTGAGTGTTGCCGCTTTTTACGGACAGTTTGCCTCGGCTTTGGAACAAATCGGTTCACCGACCCTGATCAATGTTCATCCGCAGGAATTTTATGATCCCCTGGAATTCGATAAGGACGACAAGCATCACAGCTACGATAAGGTTGCTATCCGCAAATGGTTAGAGAATATGTTGTTTGCTTATGGTGCTATGGCCCGTTATCTGACGGCATTTCGCTGTAAAGTGCATTATCCGGCTTATTATTTTGGTACGATGGATCTGACTTGTATTGTGTTTAGCGGAGAGCCGGCACCTTTCGGTAAAAAGGATCCCGTTATGGAGAAGGCTTTTGACGAACGGTTATACGAATGTGGGTTTTGGCCGGGTGATATCAGTTTCCCGCAGGCTGCCTTTTTTGCCATGCCCTATCCTTTTATCGAAACGATAAGGGGAAATGAATCCTTGCTGCAACCGGATAAAGCTCTGTTTAAACCGGAAAAGAAGGAGTTCTTTCTGACGTTGAAAGATGCCCTTTCCTATCCTGATCCGGAACAAAAAGTCGCAGAATTTTTCAAATCCGGATTCGATATTTTTCAAAAGATAAAACGTTGGGAAAATATAGATAATATCTTGTAATTAATTGGTATACGACATGTTATATGTGTTGATGAAATTAAATTTCTGATTTTATTTGTAAATGTCATTCTGAAAAAATACTTTTGCTGCGCAATGGTTTCCGATTCGTTTTCGCGAATGGAATTAAAAGGGAATGCCGTGCAAATCGGCAACAGTTCCCGCTGCTGTAAGTTCCAAAGATGTTTTGACATACTTTGCCACTGACCTAAAGGTTGGGAAGGCGTCAAAACGGAATAAGTCAGAAGACCTGCCTTGCGTATTTAGATTTTGCTCCTGCGGCGAATGGGAGAAAGTGTAACGGTATTCTGACTTTATTAAAACACTCTCAGTGTAACGTTTTTACTTGTTCGGTTATTCCCCGTGTGATGTGAAATCTGTATGAATTTTGTGGTTTTACAGATTTTATTACATGAAAAAGTGTGTGTGCATATTTTGCCTGTTGGCAATGATAGCTGCTTTACAGGCACAAAGCAGGTTGGACAGTGTGCAGCTTCTGGATGAGGCCGTTGTCGTGGCCCGGCAGTATAAAGAGATTATCCCGGCCCAGCGTTTGGAAGGTGAGCAGTTGCAGCGTCTCAATTCTCATTCTCTGGCGGATGCTCTTCGCTATTTTGCCGGTGTTCAAATTAAGGATTACGGTGGCATGGGAGGTTTGAAGACCATCAACGTGCGCAACATGGGTTCTCATCATGTAGGCGTTTTTTACGATGGCTTGCAAATCGGGAATGCCCAGAATGGAGTTGTCGATCTCAGTCGTTTTTCTTTGGACGACTTGGAAGAGGTGGCTTTGTACAACGGGCAAAAAAGTGAAATATTTCAGGCTGCAAAGGATTTTGCATCGGCTTCGGCTGTTTATTTAAAAACAAAACGTCCGGTTTTTGAAAAGGGAAAGCATACGCATGCTCTTTTGCGTTATAAGGCAGGTTCCATACAACTGTGTAATCCCTCTTTTCGTCTCGAGCATCAATTTTCCGATCGTCTGTCGATAACTGCCGGAGGTGAATACCTGCATTCCAACGGGCGGTATAAATTCCGTTACAGAAGGTTGACACCCGGAGGGGCGGTCGCTTATGATACAACTGCTATACGGAGAAACAGCGATATAGATGCATTCCGGATAGAAAGCGGTTTATATGGAACATTGTCTGACGGGGTGTGGCAGGCGAAGATTTACTACTACCAGTCCGACAGGGGATTGCCGGGAGCGATCGTACGGAATGTGTTTTCAGGCGGAGAACGGCAGGGAGATAAAAATTTTATGTTTCAGGCTTTTTTGAAAAAAGAATTGTCTCCCCGCTACAAAATGCAATTCAGTGCAAAATTTGCCTGGGATTATACTCATTATCTGTCCCGTGATACGGTGCTTTTTATGGAAGACTATGTTACCAAAAAAATGCAATACGATAACCGGTATTATCAGCAGGACTGGTATTTTTCTACGGCTCATTCCTATGCCATCCGGCCGAACTGGGAGGTATCGCTTGCCGTCGATTGGCAATACAATAAACTGAATGCGGATATGCGGGGGGTAGGTACTCTTTTTACTTTCCCCGAACGTCATTCGGCCTGGGGAGCTTTGGCGACGGCTGTGGATTTCGGACGATTGAAAATGCAAGCCAGTTTGTTGGGGACATTGGTTTTTGAAAAAGTAAGATACAATACAAAATCCCCTGATAAACACGAGTTGGCGCCGGCCCTATTTGTCGGATATACACCTTTCAGGCAAACGGATCTGACCTTACGTTTCTTCTATAAACGGATTTTTCGTATGCCTACCTTTAATGATTTGTATTATACCCAGATCGGTTATAGTAAATTAAAACCGGAGTATGCCAGTCAGTATAACTTCGGTGTCAGTTATAAAAAGGAGTTTAAGGCCTCTTTTATCACGCTTTTGACGGCTCAGGCAGATGCTTATTATGCCGCGATTACCGATAAAATTATTGCAACGCCTACCGGAAGCAGTTTCCGATGGATGATGACGAACATGGGAAGGGTGGAGAGCAAAGGGATAGATGCGACGGTTGCTGTTCAGACGGCGATCGGGAAAGTAAAACTGAATACAAACCTGACTTATTCCTGGTCGAAAGCCCGGGATTTTACCAAAATCAACGGTTTCAAGCTTAGTTCGTATGGGGATCAGATTCCTTATACTCCCTGGCATAGCGGATCGGTTATCGGTGGGTTGACCTATAAAACGTGGGCAGTGAATTACAGTTTTATCTATGTCGGGGAACGTTATAATGGAGCGGTGAATAATATTGAACGCAACCGTATCGAACCGTGGTATACACACGATGCTTCATTGCAAAAAACTTTCCATTACCGGGACTATACTCTGAAATTATCGGCTGAAGCCAATAATTTACTGAATCAATATTATGATGTCGTACTGAACTATCCGATGCCCGGACGAAATTTCCGTTTTATTTTAACTCTTAGCTTCTGATGAAAAAGATTATATACTTGTCCCTGCTGTTAGTGTCTTTTTGGGCTTGCCGGAAAGATGAGATTATTTTTCTTTCGGACTCCGAGACGGTTTCTTACCCCTTGGCAAATACCCGGATTAAGGGTTTTTATTTACTCAACGAAGGGAATATGGGGATGAACCGGGCTTCTCTGGATTATTTCGATTATACGACCGGCATATATACCCGTGATTTGTATTCGGAACGCAATCCGCAGATCGTTAAAGAATTAGGGGATGTCGGCAACGATATTAAAATATACGGGTCGAAAGCTTATGCCGTTATCAACTGTTCTAATTTTATCGAGGTGTTCGATGTGGAAACGACCCGGCATATTGATACCATACAGGTGCCTAATTGCCGGTATATGGCTTTTCATGAGGGGAAGGCTTATGTCAGTTCGTATGCGGGGAAGGTAGCAATCGATCCCAATGCGGAAATCGGTTTTGTGGCAGAAATAGATACGGCGACATTAAAACTGACGCGTAAAGTGACGGTTGGCTATCAGCCGGAAGAAATAGTTATTCATAACGGGAAATTGTATGTGGCGAATTCCGGGGGATATCGGGTTCCCGATTATGACCGCCGGGTGTCGGTGGTGGATTTAAAAACCTTCCGGAAAATCAAGGATATAGATGTAGCGATAAACCTGCACCGGATGCAATTGGATAAACGGGGGTATATTTACGTATCCTCCCGGGGGGATTATTATGATGTCGCTCCGGATTTATTTGTCATCAATACGATTACGGATCAGGTGGTGGCCGATTTGAATATACCGGTTAGCGAGATGTGTATGGTCGGTGATTCTCTCTATTTCTACAGTGTCGCATACAGTCATCACACGGGACAGAATACGGTGACGTATGGCATACTGGATACCCGGACGCAACAAGTCGTATCCGACAAAATAATTACCGACGGTACGGATAAGAAAATATTGATTCCTTACGGAATTGCCGTCAATCCGGAAACAAAGGAAATTTTTATTACAGATGCCCAGAATTATGTTGTAACGGGATATATCTATTGTTTTACGCCGGAAGGTAAATTGAAATGGAAGACGACAGCCGGGAATATTCCGGGGCATTTTGCTTTTGTGTATAAATGAGCTTATGTGTAATTGCATTATATCCCGTTTTTTATGGGTTTTGAAATATGTGGTTAATAACAGAGTAACTTAAATAAACAGATTATGAAAAAAAAGACAATTGAATTTTTAATGTTGATTTCGTTGTGCTGTGCATTGTTTTTGGCATGCAGCGACGATAATAACGGTCCGGGCACTCCGGGGGGCGGTGATGATGATGAACAATTGGGAGAAATTAAAGATACGGTCTTTACCTCCTTTTCCAATGTTTTGACACGTCTTGTTTTAACGAATGCTCCGGAAGGAGAAGATGTTGTTTGGCAATGGAGTATGGAAAGTGCACCTTCAGAGATTTATTCACTGACGGCGGCGACATCCAGAGAGGCCGTTTTTTTAGCAGGACTGCCGGGCACTTATAAATTGAAAGTTACGGCGACAAAAGGAGAGGAAAGTCAGACGGGAAACATTTCGGTGACGGTAAAGAAAAGTATTGCCGAGGCATCGCCGTATATTGCTAAAATCTATGATTTCCTCCCGGCAGTAGGACAGTTTACCAATGATTTACCTGCTTATACCGAAGGAGATACCCGGGAAGATATAATTACCAAGGTTGAAGGGTATTTGGTTGGAAAAGAGAACGGAGGGATGGTCAGTTTGGGCGGATTCGGGGGGTATATTGTTTTCGGTTTTGACCATACGGTTGTGAACGTAAAGGGAAAACGGGATATCCGGATTTTAGGAAATGCTTTCGGTTCTAATGCCAATCCCCGTCCCGATGCTCCGTTCGGCGGAAGTTGTGAACCGGGAATTATCGTCGTTTCCTACGATAAAAACGGTAACGGACTCCCGGATGACGAATGGTATGAAATTGCCGGAAGTGCATATCAGACAGCAGAGAACGAAGCTTGGTATCCTTTTTTCCTTGAGGCGGGTAAAGATGTCCGGACAATTCGTAATTATGAAATCACCTACCACCGCCCTGTGTCGGAAGAGGTTGCCGACGAATATATTTATTGGGAAGACAATCAAGGGAATTCAGGATATAAGGCTAAGAATATGTTTCACCGGCAATCTTATTTCCCTGCTTGGGTGAACGAAGACAGATTGACTTTCAGTGGAACCCGTTTACCTGAAAACGGATTGGATGAAAGTGGAGCGGGTAATTATTTTGTCCTGTATGCTTTTCGTTATGGCTATGCTGATAATTATCCCAATACAGATGACGAATCGGCTATCGATCTGGCTTGGGCTGTGGATGCCGACGGAAATCCGGTGGAATTACCGGGAATCGACTTTGTAAAAGTGTATTGCGGTGTCAATCAGGAAAACGGCTGGCTGGGAGAATGTTCTACAGAAGTAGCCGGAGCCGTTGATTTACATGTCAAAGGAATCAGTATCGATACACGGAAATAATTCATGTTTAATTATAAAATCAGAGACTATGGAAAAAATTGAAAATTATCAATCCCCGGTGATCGAAATTATTGAAATCGAAGTGGAAAAAGGATTTGCTTCTTCATCCTATCCCTGGGATAACGGAGGCAACTGGTAACGGTAAATAGAAGATAAAAACAGAAATAATGAAAAAATGGTTGTTATTATCGGTGTTATTCTCCTGTCTGCTTTGGGGGTGTCAGGAGGAGGAACACGCCCTTTCATTCAGGCCGGATGAGGGTTTGAAAGTGACAGGGAGTAATGCTTCTCCGGTTCGGACTTCGATAGGAGATCACTATAGCATTTTATGGAGTGCCGGCGATGCTATCGCTCTTTTTTCCGATAAGGCTCAGGCAGAATGGGGAATATCGGCTGACGGTCCGTTTTTTAAAAACCAAAGTGTAACCAACATTAAATATGTGTTGACGGAGGGGGCGGACAGAACTTCCGGAACCTTCGGAGTTGCTTCGGACAATCGTCTGGCCTTTACCGGAAAATACGTCTGGGGAGATCCCGGGACACACTATTTTTATGCCTGTTACCCGTATCGGGATGCTGCAGGTGCTAATACCAAACTTCAGTATATACCGGTTAATTTGCCCAATGCCCAGATTCAGGCAGGCGCAAATAATTCGGATCATATCGGCAAGTTGGATTTTATGTATGCCTCTTTAGCGTTGGAATCCGGAACGAAAGGAGAATACATCGGGAAAACTCTGAATTTTGTTTTCAGACATGTTTTCTCATTATTGGAATTCCACATTACCAATTCTACTACCGGAACGTTGGTACTGGAAGGGTTGACTTTGGACGGAGGAACCGTAGCGGTTGCCGGAGATTATACTTTCGACCTGAAAACCTCGGTTCTTACTTCGGGGAAAACGGCGGATGCATCCGGAACTCAGATCGAAGGAGGTAAGAGCCATGTCGTCGGACTTACTGTTGCGGGGGGAGTCGAGCTGGCAGCCGGAGCTTCCACCAAAGTCTACCTGTTGATTGCCCCTGTTGATTTTTCATCCGCGGCAGCCCGTATCACGGTAAAAACTTCTGCCGGAGACCAGGAATTTACCGGAAATGCGAATTTTCAGGCCGGGAAACGTTATACGAAGAATTTGGACGTTAATGCGTTGACTCCTGCAATGACGTATGATGTGATTGATTTCGAGGATATTGTATTGGAAGACAATGGCGTTTCTTACGGAACATCCACCGGAACGACGGATGATTACGGTATTTGTGATATTTATACCCATACCCGTTACGGTGCGACGTTTACAGCTTATCCTTATACGGCAGCGATGGGAGGTCCTTCTGCTTTCTGGTGCGGAGTGGCTTATTCCGGAAATTGTGATATGACGGTTGCCGGAGTGTCGAATCAGTACAGTGTTTATTATAAGGACCCTTTGACATCACTGGGCGGACGGAACGGATCAGAAAGGTTTGCCATTGTCTATTGTGCTGAAAATATTATGGGACCCGATTATACTTCGGCAATTACTTTTCCGACAGCGACAGAAAAGACCGTTGACCATTTGTATGTAACCAACTCTACCTATGCCGTGCTTTCCATGCTGAACGGAGATAGCTTTGCGAAAAAATTTGCAGATGGAGATTGGTTTAAGCTGACCGTAACCGGATATAACAAAGACGGAGGGCAAATCGGTACAGTCGATTTTTATTTGGCAGATTACCGGAACGGGAAGTCCGATATTATACAGCAATGGACGAAACTCGATTTAACATCGCTCGGAGCTGTAAATAAATTGACATTTACTTTATCGAGCTCCGATACCGGGACCTATGGAATGAATACTCCGGCATATTTCTGTATGGACGACATTGCAATCCGGAAATAAACAATTTAATAATTTGAAATGAAAAACGTCTGTAAAGTCGAATAGAAAGATGGAACACAAACTTTTAAATACATAATGATGGAAAAACAAAAAATTAGAAGTTATCAGCCGCCTGTGGTTGAAATCATTGAAATTGAAGTGGAAAAAGGATTCGCTTCTTCATCCTATCCCTGGGATAACGGAGGCAACTGGTAATAAACGAAGTTGATTATTAATAAAAATACAAGATAAAAAATGAAAAAAGGAATGTTATTATTCGTGTTCTTTGCCTGCTTGTTCGGAGCTTGTCAGGAGGATGAACACGGAATTTCGGTACAGCCGAATGAAGGACTTAAAGTAACGGGAAAGAGCGGAGAGTCTACCCGCACATCGATCGGCGACGATTACAGTATTTTATGGAACAGCAGCGATGCGATCGCACTTTTTTCCGATAAGGCTCTGGCCGAGACGAACGATGCCGACCGTAATGTAACGAATATCAAATATACACTGGCATCGGGTGAGAATAATGTTTCTGCAACTTTTACCGTAGCCGATAACGTTACTTATACGGGAAAATACAAATGGGGAGCTTCGGGTACACACCGTTTTTATGCTTACTATCCCTATCGGGAAGGTGCCGATGCAACGGCAGTCCTGACCCGTCTCCCGGCAACCCTTTCCAATAATCAGGTACAGGAGGCTGCCAATAGCTCGGCTCATATCGGGGCGACCGATTTTATGTATGCTTCTTTGAGCTTGGACGGAGGAACTGTCGGTAACTATATCGATCGGACGCTGGATTTTTCTTTTCGCCATGCTTTTGTATTATTGGAATTTACAGTCACCAATTCGACGGCAGCTCCGATAGCATTGGAAACGGTAAAATTGGACGGAAACGGACAGACGATTGCCGGTGACTATACATTCGACATTACCACTTCCACCCTGACGGCAGGGAAGACGATAGATGCTTCCGGTAATATGATCGACGGGGTGAAGCGGACTGTCGTACAACTGTCGGTGAAAGAACCTGTAACGTTGGCTGTCGGAGCTTCAACAACCGTATATATGATGATCGCTCCAACGAATTTCACGGCTTCGCCGGCGACGATTACTGTCGGAACGACAGGAGGTGTGCAGACGTTTAGCGGTAACGCCGATTTACTTGCCGGAAAACGTTATACGAAAACGCTTGACCTGACGACCTTGACTCCGGCTGTAGTCGATTATACCAAAGGTGCTTTAGTGTTGATGGAAGGCAATATGTCGAATGAAACCGGAACCCTTTGTCATATTTCTCCGGATGGAGTAATGACCCCTGATATTTATTACCGGGCTAACGGTGAACATATGGGAAATGTAGCACAGGACCTGTTTATCAATGACGGCAAAATTTATATCATTACGCAAAATGGCAGCAGAAACGGTGGAGTCGGAATGTTTGTCGTTGCCGATGCGAAAACGATGGAAAAAGTGGTGGCTTACGAAGCAGACGAGTTTACTCCGGCTTTAAGTTGGCCGACCCATATCGCAGTGACGGGAGGATATGCTTTTATCCGGGATAATAATGGGGTGTACTCTTTTAATCTTGCCACAAAAACGATTCAGTTTATCGAAGGTACAAAAGGAGTTATTAAAAACCGGATGGCCGTTGCCGGAAATAAGGTATTTGCCGCTGCCGGTAAATCCTTGCATGTATTGGAACCGGGACGGACGGATATCGTACATACCATTACTATGGATGCTAATATATCGGGTCTCCGGAAATCGGCGGACGGGAAATTATGGGTCTCTGTAGTATCCAATCCGGCCGTTATGATGAAGATTGATCCGGCCGATTATTCTATTCTGAAAAGCAATGAATTGGGAAGTTATAAAATCGGAGCAGGCTGGGGTGCCGTGCCGGCTTTTGCTGCTTTTGGAGATAACGTGTATTTTACAAACGGGTCGACAACGATATACAGGCATGATTTTACTTCCGGAACAACAGAGCAGTTATTGAATATAACGAGTAAAATTGCAGATGCTGCAATGAATTACAACAGCTTGGGCGTTGATCCGGAAACCGGAGAAGTGTATATGGCGACAATCAAGGGATATGGTCAGGACTACAAGATCAACCACGTCAGCGTGTGGAATTTCAATGCTGCAGAACCTCTGAAAGCGACCTATGCCGGTTACTTCCGTTTCCCGGCAGGCGTTTATTTCCCGGCGGAATTTAAATAATGTAATAAAGGTTTGAAAGTAACGGACTGTGACTTTCAAACCTTTTATTAAATCAATATTAGTATGAAAATTAATCCAGATTACCGGTTGCGGGTGATTGCCGGTGAAAATATCGTAATTATGCACGGCACGCAGGGTGCCGATATGACCAAAGTAATTTCTCTGAACGATACAGCCAAAGAATTATGGGTAAAATTCAGGCATAAGGAATTTACGGAGGAAAATGTGGTGGAACTATTGATGAAAACCTATTCGATCCCCGAAGAAATAGCGAAGCGCGATGCTTTGGTATGGATAGATTCTCTGAAGCAATGTAAAGCTATACTTTGATATGGAGCATGAAAAAATAGTGGTCGGACTTTTACGTACTGCTATAGGTAGATGCCCTGCGGAGATAAAAGAACTTGAAATGCTTTCCGGGCAGGATTGGAAAGAAGTATATAAAATCGCTTCCGGGCAGGGAGTTCTGGCTTTGATATGGGACGGATTGAAAAAATTATCTGCGGAGTATTTACTACCGAGGGAGTTACGCTTGCAATGGGTGTTGAATGTGGAAAAAATAGAAAACCGTTTTGCCCGGTATACCCGTACAGCCGGAGAACTGGCCGGAGAATTAGCCCGACAGGAAATTCGTATAATGATACTGAAAGGATTGGGACTGGCTTCTTTATATCCGGTACCCGCTCACCGCGAAGGAGGTGACATCGACGTGTGGTTGTTCGGTAAATACGAAGAAGGGAATAAATGGGCAGAAGATAACGGAATAGATGTGAATGTGGATTATTATAAGCATTCTAAATTTTATTACCGTGCCATTCCGGTTGAAAATCATCAATATTTCCTGAATGTAAAAATGGATACCGTTGACAAATGCCTGGAGAAAAAGTTATACGATATACTGGCTGACTGTCCTTGTGCGGAATTGCCGGTGCAGGCAAATAAATTATGGACACCTCCGGCAGATTTCAATGCATTATTCCTATTGCGGCACGCAGCGGTTCATTTCGCTTCCGAAGGCATCGTTCTGCGGCATTTTTGCGATTGGGCTCTTTTTTGGCAAAAATGCGGACAGAAAGTAGATGTTGGTGCATTTATGAACACCTTGGAAGGAACGGGTTTGTTGGAATTTGCCCGGGTATTTACGGTTTTGGCTTTCGATGTAACCGGAATAGATCCTTGTTGTTGTCCTGTCCCTCCGGGTGAGAACAAGCAGTTGTACCGTCGTATGCAGAATGAGGTACTGAGTGTTGTTGTGCAGAATAAACCTATCGGAAAATCGGCGTTTACCGTCTTTCTATTCAAGGCCCGGCGGTTCTTTTCGTCTCGCTGGAAACACAAACTTGTTTACCGTAGTGCATTTGTAAGCCGTATTGGTTATTCTGTTGCCGAGCACCTGAAACATCCTCATTTGTTATTGAAGTTACGGTAAAGAAACGATTTATGGAAGGAAACAGGAAAAAAGTTTATCGTATCGCCGGACATATGTTGGTGATCGGTGGCTCCGGGACATCGGAATTATTGGAACGGATGGGATGTTTTGTCCCGTTTTTAAGTGAAGAGTCGTCTGCTTGTCCTGATTTAACAATCGAGACGGACCGGATTTTACCTTCGGTGCCGGGTATCTTATTTTATGAAAGCTTTTTGGAGATCGGACATTTGCGGATATATAAGGGGAAGGCTTGTTTTCTATGCAGTCTTCAGTCGTCCGACGGATATAATTCATTTCATTTGCTTTGTTTCCCCGGGCGGCGTAAAGTGCTGACAGATTCGACATCCCACCCGGATTTGTTGCGTTTCGGATTCTGGGTGGCTTACAATATATCTTTTGCCATGCAGCGGACGATAGCAATCCATGCTTCTGTCATTACGTGCAATGGGAAAGCCGTTCTTTTTTTAGGGGAATCCGGGACCGGTAAAAGTACGCACACCCGTATATGGTGCGAACATATTTCCGGTGCCGTTTTATTAAATGATGACAGTCCGGTTGTACGTATTACCGAAGGATATCCGCTTGTCTCCGGTTCTCCCTGGAGTGGCAAAACTCCATGTTACAAGAATGAAGCTTATCCTTTAATTGCTTTGGTACGCCTGAAACAAGCTCCGTATAATCGAATTTCGGAGTTATCCGTATTGAGGGCATTAGGGGCTGTGTATCCTTCCTGTCCTCCGGAGTTAATGGGAGACATAGAACTCTCTGATGCAATTTGCATGACGATTTCCGATGTTTTACAGCGGGTCCCTGTGTATATCCTGGAATGTTTGCCTGATCCGGATGCTGCCGGATTGGTTTACCAAACCATTTTCCGTTCATGAAAACCGTTTCGAATTTATTGTTGGAAGAAGCGATAGCTGTATTACAGGAAGGTAAAAACGTCAGTCTTTACATACGGGGAAACAGCATGTTTCCTTTTCTCCGCGACGGCAAGGATATTTTGGAACTTTGTCCTCCCGGAGACAGGGCATTGGGGCGGGGAGATGTGGTTTTATTCCGCTATGGAGGAAAACTATTGTTGCATCGTATTATCGCCCTTCGGGGAGAGTATTTTATTATGCAGGGAGACGGTTGTTGGCAAAATAAGGAAAAAGCCGTTCGGTCCGATATCTTTGCGATCCTTTTTGCCGTTCGCTATCCGGATGGCAGAATACGTCATTGTCAGTCTTTTACCTGGCGCTTTTATTCTGCTCTTTGGTTTCATCTCCGGTTTATCCGGCGTTATGTGTTGGCCGTCTTGCGGCGTATATGATTGACGGTTAAAAGCCTGCTTGAAATCATGAATTTCAGATTGCACTCACAATCTACCTTGGAAATCTATGATTTTGGATAAGAACCGTCTTTGGAGTTTGATTAATGCTTGTCTTGTGTCTTCGCAGATCAACGAACCTACGGTTCTGATCCGTTTAAATCGTAGATTAAAAATAAATCAATACCTGTCGGAGGGGGAATTGATTTTGTTTTCTTTCCAGTGTTTATAAAATGTACTGCGGGAAAAACCATATCGTAAACAAATGGTTTTAACAGGGACCCCTTGTTTTAATAAATCTGCGATACGTTCCCGCTTTTCGTTTAACAATTGGTGTTTGGGCCTGTAATTTGCGGGTCTGCCCAGTCGGATACCTGCCTGACGGCGGGTGGCCAATGCTTCCCGGGTACGTAACGAAATCAGATTCCGTTCGATTTCGGCTACCAGCCCGAAAGCAAAAGCCAGTACTTTGCTATTGATACTGTCGTCGAAAGCATAACCGTCTTTTGTACTGTAGACCGTTATTTTACGTTCCAGGCAATTGTTCAATACACTCATAATATCATAAAGCGTCCGGCTCAAACGGGAAAGTTCCGTGACGATCAGGCTATCTCCGGATTTTAATGATTTTAACAGATGTCCCAAATTGCGGTCTTCTTTACGGCAACGTCCGCTGACTACCTCTTTTTCCCAACGATCGATCGTCATTCCTCTTGCCTGTGCGAATTTTGTAATTTCATTCCGTTGGTTGATCAGATGTTGTCGTTCCGTACTGACTCTTAAATAAGCTACAATCATAGTATTACAGATTTAATGAATCTGTGTAAGTAACGAAAAGAAAAAAGAAAGGCTACGGTTTTTATGGTAAGAATGTCTAAAAAAGCGTAATTAAACGTTCATTTAAATGAACAAATGTAAATACAAATGTATGATATTTTTTGTTGATATCCAAAATTCATATCACTTGTTGATTAATAATTTTTTACGGTGTCTGTTTTCAATTTCTTTTTTTAACAATCCGGTCATTGGGTTGTTGTCTATTTTATCGAACGTTAAAACGGACACATTTATTGTGTTGTTATCATTCAGAGTCAGACGTTGTTTTGACAGTTTTGGACGTAAAAGAGTCTCCCGGTGGCGTCGCCGTGGGTTGCTACACGCGTAGGGTAACAGACCGGGCGTGAATCGGATTTGGTTCCGGTGGGGAAACCCCCGAAGGCAACGCCGTCGCTGTGGTCAGGGAGCGGGAGTTCGATTCTCCCGGCGACGACCAAATAAAAACAGACTATTTATATTTTGTGAATTATGAACCTATCTCTTCAGAATCTTTCTCTTTTGGCTCGAAGCTATTTGTTGGAGTCCCTTTGTGAAACCGGCAGAAGACATCAGATTCAATCCGGAGATAAATTGTGGAGTGAAGAACAGCAAACGATAAAACGTATGATAACCGAGTTGTCTGCCGATATACTGGAATATTATTCTGAAGAGCAGGATATTACAATAAAGGCAGAAGCCCTTATCGCCCTTATGGATGCCCGGGAAATCGGTAATACGGAGAAGGAATTGCAACAGGCATTGGCGTTTGCAGAGCGCTTGTTGCCGCAAATGGCAGGGTCGCCTTTAAAATGTAAGCTTTTATCTTATTGTTATTATTATATAGAAGAACCGGAATGTGCAAAAGAAGCTTCCCGCATTATCGAAAGTTGGGATAAAACCCAATATACGCCGGAAATGAGGGAGGCTATTGAATGCTACAATATGTTGATTTGACATTGCTTTGTTTGCATTCAACGGGAGAGGTCTTTATGGGATGAGGAAAACTGATTTATCTATTGATAGATAGTGTTTTAAGTATTAACTAAAAATCCAAAGCCATGAAAGTAAATGAAATTTTTACTGTTGAACGGGAAGTAAGCCCGAGTATCGGTACCAATTATTTTTTGGTCCGTTTAGAAGGAGGATTAGCTCTCCTGGAAGAAGGTACACGTTCGGAACCCGGAGAATATCGCATAGGTGCTCCGTTGAAAAAATACTTTGTATTTAAATGTATCGAGCCGGGGGAAGCAGCCATTCAATTTGCATTTTTCAGGGCCTCTTCTCCCGATGATCTGCTTTATGAAGAAGTGCTTCCGATTCAAATCGAAAAAAATGCCGATCTCGATTCTACGCTTCCCGGAGGGTGGAGTCCCAGGCGTCCTTTGACGGAAGAAGATCGGAAACTGTTCGAAACAGTAATGAAGGGGTGGTGCGGAGCTACATACGATCCGATTTGCGTTTCGAGTCAAATCGTAGCAGGCACAAATTACCGTTTTACCTGCAAAGTGACTACTGTAACGGAAATTTCTAAAACATACCATGCTATCGTTGCTGTATTTGAGCCCCTCCCGAATGAAGGGAAACCTTATATCACAGATATTATCCGTTTGTTAGGTGTATAATGTTTAAATTTTATTATTATGGAAGAAAATTTGGATATTATTTTTTCACAGCTTCAGAAGCATGTGGAAAATCAATTGGCAGGAAATGATGAGTTTCCCCAAGTAACCACACAGTCTTGTAATGGAGGCGGTACGATTCCATTTGAAATCGACCTGGACCGTAATGGTAATGCACATTATCAGATTTCTAAAAAAGGCTGGGGCGTTACGATTTCTGCTACAGCTACCATACAGGAGCCTGGCGGTGCTGTTTTTAGTATAAATGTACGTTCCAGTGACGGAGGTGGAGGGGATTGGAGTAATATACCGACCGGTGGCTCTGTTTCCTGTAAGTTGAAGACCAGTTTTTGGCACAGTACGACAATTACGATCGATATACACAGTTCCAAGCCGAATTGCAGGCTGAAGGCTGAATTGAGATATAGTTATTGATCGCTTTACCTTATCCCAAGTGCCCTGTAAAAAGGGCACTTTTAAGTTTTACTTTTCGGTTGGCCTCTTTCCGTATTTATTTCCCGGTTATTTTCCAATTGATGTGTTGACGAAACATTGAAATCCGATCCTCCTGCAAATCATATCGTATTGTCCGGAAAGACTTCCCGCTTTCCCAGATTTTTTATTGTGTCATTTTAATCTGTAATATGCCTTCAGAAAATACCCGCCGTATTGCTAAAAACACAGCCATGTTGTATATCCGGATGTTATTGATTATGGCGGTGACATTGTATACTTCGCGGGTGGTGCTGAATGTGTTGGGAGTAGAAGATTACGGGATATACAGTGTTGTGGGTGGGGTGGTTGCCATGTTCGGATTTCTGAATAGTGCCATGAGCGGAGCCACTTCGCGTTTTCTGACTTATGATTTGGGGAAACAAGACCGGGTAGGATTACAAAAAACTTTTGATACCGCCCTGACTATTCATATAGGGATAGCAGTACTTATATTCCTGTTGGCGGAAACAATAGGGCTGTGGTTTGTAGAACATAAATTGGTCGTTCCGGACGACCGGATGTTTGCTGCACGTGTGGTCTATCAGTTTTCTGTCGCGGCCTGTATGGTCAGTGTCACTCAGATTCCTTACAATGCGTCGATTATCGCACACGAAAGGATGGGAATATATGCTTATGTAAGTATAATCGATGCGGTTTTAAAATTGCTGATTGTTTATTTGCTGAGTTGGAGCGATCGGGATAAACTGATTCTTTATTCTGCATTGTTTTTTGTTGTAACGTTAATAGTGGCTCTGGTGTATAGGATATATTGCGTACGTTTTTTTAATGAGTGTCATTATCGTTTCAGATATAGTAAAGACCGGATAAAAGATATGTTGTTTTTTTCCGGATGGGATTTATTGGGCAACATGAGTGCCACCTTGAGAGGTCAGGGGATAAATCTGCTTCAAAATATGTTTTGGGGACCTTTGATGAATGCTGCAACGAATATTGCGAATCAGGTATTGGGAGCTTTATCTATGTTTGCTGACAGTTTTTTGACGGCAGTCCGGCCTCAGATTGTAAAAAAATATGCAGAGAGAGATTATAAAAGGGTACAGTTTTTAGTAAATAATGCGGCTAAGTATGCTTATCTATCGCTACTGTTTTTTGCACTTCCTTTAATTTTAGAGAATCAGCTGGTATTGGAAGTATGGTTGAAAAACGTTCCTGCTCATACGGTTCTGTTTTGCCGGATGAATATCGTCATTGCTATGATTATTGTCATGTTCAGGCCGGTTTTGTTTGCTATTCATGCCACCGGCAAAGTAAAATATATGAGCCTTTTGGCCGGGATCACCTATACTGCGATATTGCCTGCTACTTATTTTTATTTTAAACACGGGTATTCTGCAAATACTCCTTATGTATTGAGTGTGATTGCTTTCCTGATTTGTTCTTTCGGAAATATGTTCATACTGAAAAAATATTTATCCGCTTTTTCCATCAAGAGTTTTGTCTGGGAGGCGTTTGGGAGATGTTTCGTTATTACTGTTTTGTCTTTGCTGTTTCCTGTCTATATGCATTTCAGCCTTTCCTATGGTTTCGGACGTTTCGTGATGGTGTTCGCAACTTCGGCCGTATCTATTGCTTTGGGAACTTTTTTTATCGGAATGAACCGGGAGTGGAGAGGGTTCATTGTCAATCAGGTGAGAAAAAAAATTCGTCATGAATAAATTAGTGAGCATTATAACCCCCTGTTATAACGGGGAAAAATATGTCAGTCGTTTCCTGGATTCGATATTGAACCAGACCTATAAAAATATTGAATTGATATTCGTAAATGACGGTTCTACGGATAAAACAGAAGAAATTGTTTTGGAATATCTTCCTGCTTTCCGACAGGAGGGAATGAAATTAATCTATAAGAGGCAGGCGAATGCAGGACAGGCTGCGGCTTTGAATGAAGGATTGAAATGGTTTTCAGGTGAGTTTCTGACCTGGCCGGACTCGGATGATTATCTGGATCCCCTGTCTATAGAGAAAAGAGTGGATTTTCTGGAATATAATCCGGATTATGGACTTGTGCGTTCGAATGCTTATTATGTGGATTTTTATACGCTTAAAAATGTCAGGAAATTGGCTGTTTTGCCAAGACGTTACGAATCCAGGCTTTTTGAGGGGTTGATAAAGGGAATACAATATTGGGTAAACGGTTGTTATTTAGTAAGAACTGCCGCTTTTCTGGATGTGAACCCGGAGAGGAGCATCGAATATTCTTTTGTAGGTCAGAATGTTCAGATGTTACTGCCTGTCAGTTATAAATACCGGTGTGGTTATATCGATGAGTGTCTTTTCTATTATGTAAATACTCCCGGTTCTCATTCGCGGGTTAAGCGCACTTATCGACAGGCATACGAGAGATGTGACGAATTTTACAGGTTACTTCGTTCTGTCTGTAATGGAATAACTATGAGTGAGACGGACCGGAATAAATATGCAGGGCAATTGGAGGAGTATCGTATGTTGGCTCACAGGGACCTGGCTTTGCAATACAAACAAAGGGAGGATTTCGAGAGATATGAAATGTCATTGCAGAGGAATCACGGTAAATATAGCTGTATTCCTGTTCTATGGGTCTATTTTTTTAAGAGGTGGGAAAGGGTATTGAAAATGGAAAGTAAAAATCTGATAAAACGCTTTGTAAGATGAGAACGAAGATTCGTTTGGCTTCGAAAAATACATGTACAGGTTGCCTGGCTTGTTTGGATTCTTGTCCTGAAAAAGCGATTCACGCTTGCGTGCGCTCAAATGGACATTTGTATCCTGAAATAGACTCTGGGGTTTGTGTGAAATGTGGGCGGTGTATGGAGGTTTGTCCGGTGGTTTCCGGATATGATTATCAGGATATCGCCAGACGTTCGGAACCTTATGCGGTTTGGGCGAATGATGATGAGCTTCGTATGCAAAGTGCATCCGGAGGACTTTTTGCAGCTTTGGCGGTGTATGTGCTTTCACAGGGAGGTGTAGTGGCCGGGGCTTCGATGGAAGGGATAGAGGTGAGACATATTTTGATTTCCGGGATATATGAATTGTATAAAATACAGAACAGCAAATACCAGCAGGTTGTGTCTTCCGGCATTTATAAAGCGGTGAAAGAGGCGTTACGACAGGGAAAAACAGTATTGTTCGGAGGTACTTCCTGTCAGATTGCCGGCCTTTCTTGTTTTTTGGGAGAAAATAAGTTTTCCGGACACTTGTATACGGTAGATATGATTTGTTCCGGTTTTCCTTCGCTTCTGGCGTTGGAGTCCTTTTTGAAACACGAAGCCGGTCCGGTACAAACAATTATTTACAGAGATAAAAAAGAGGGGTGTGAAAAAGGGCAGAGATTATCGGTTATATTCAAAAAAGAGGCTGAGGCGGAGAAGGTTTATGCCGGGGATTTGGTCTATGCTGCTTTCGGGACACATTATACGCACCGTTCCTGCTGTTTGAATTGTCGTTTTGCGGTTGCCAGGCGAAAGGCGGATATTACGATGGGAGATTTCTGGGGAGATACGGATTTTCCGGAACAACATTATAAAGGTTTGTCTCTGGCTATTGTGCATACGGACCGGGGACGGGATTTATTGAAGCGGGCTGATTTGACAGTACATAGTTCTGCATGGGAAAAGGTGTTAAAAGTCAATTTTCGTTTGGTTTATGGTAAATTCAGTTTTTTAAAATTTCATCCGGCCCGGTGGTTTTATCCTTGGTTGTTTACACATTGCTCTTACGGGATTTTATTAAAAATATACCGGGGAGCCGGGGCGTATTCCCGGGGATGGTACCCTTACCTGGTATTTTGTAAAATGATTGGTTTATTGGAGAAATTACAACGGGGAAGGGTTGTTTTGAAATTTCTGAAACGAATGAAATACTATGAAGATTAAATTATTGACTTTTTCCGGAACTCCTAACTACGGAGCGTTGTTGCAGACTTATGCCCTTTGTGAAGTGCTGGGGTCCTGGGGACATCAGGTGGATTTGTTGAAAGTATTGTTATATAAACCTTCATTGAAAAATACGCTTCGTTGTTATCTGTATGACCGGTTTATGTTGCGCTTTCAGAAACACTATTTGCCTGCATATGTAAAAATCGGGGATATTGACCGGGAGGCGGTATATATTGTTGGTAGCGATCAGGTGTGGAACCCGCATTTTATGACGTTACACGGCTTATTGTTTTTCTTCGACTTTTTGCCTGATGAGGTGAAACGGATTTCCTATGCAGCCAGTTTCGGAGAACAGGATTTAAAATATACGGACAGGATAAAGGAACGTATACGGGCGCTTTTGAGTAAGTTCTCGGCTGTCAGTGTCCGCGAAAGTTTTGCTGTGGAAGTATGCCGGGAAAACTTCAAGATCGTTCCCGGACTTGTTTTAGACCCGACGCTTTTATTGACCGATTATTCCCGGATATCCGGTCCTGTGACGAAGCAGAATACATTGGTGAGTTTTAAGTTTGTACAATCGCCGGAGTACGATCGGCTTCTGGAGATTTTAGCCGGTAAGTCAAATTTAAAGATAAACAGATTGGATCGCAAATTCATAAAAATTCGTAATAAGGGATACATAAACAGGCATGTAAGTGTCAATGATTGGGTAAAAGCGATTGCGGAATGTGAGATGTTGGTTACAGATTCTTTTCATGGGGTAGCTTTTGCATTGATTCACCGGAAACAATTTATTGTACTTCCTTCGGTAAAATCCCGGATGGGAAGAGTAGTTTCTTTGCTTCGTTTGCTGGGTATTGTGGACAGGTATTATGATTCAGTGGACGAGGTGTACAGGAGATTGGATAGGATGGAGCTTATAGATTATAAAAGAGTGGGCGGATTATTGGATAAGGAGAGAGAACGTTCCCTGAGATTTTTACAAAATTCGCTTAGTTGATGATTCCCTATATTTTGATTTTGTTGCTGTTGTGTTTGGGGCTTTTTTATGAATTATATCTGCCTTCTGCCCGGCAAGATATGATCAGCTTCCAGCATAGAGCGGTTTATTTCTTTCTGGTTTCGGCTGTGGCTCTGATGACCGGGTTCAGGGACATGATAGGCGGGTATGACGTTTATATCTATGCCTGGTTTTTTGACGAAATTCCGGCGATAGATAGCTTGTTCCCCTGGTCTGCAGGAGATCCCTCTGTTTATTTTCGTTTTGAACCCGGATATTTGCTTTTAAATTCGGTGATTAAGTTTTTTTGTGCGGATGCGTATTTTTATTTTTTTACGGTTGCCTTGCTGACTTACTTTTTGATAGGGAAAGCTTTCCGGAGGTATCCTTTTTTTGTGTTCGCTTTTTTCCTGTTTTTTGCCAAATTCTTTATTGTGGGTTTTGTTTATACCCGGCAGTTTATAGCCATGGGGATCGTATGGTGGAGTCTTCGTTTTCTGGAAGAAAACCGGAAAAATGTGTTTTTGGTTTTTCTGTTACTGGCAACGACTATTCATTACAGTGCTTTCGTCGTGTTTCCGATGTATTTTCTGGCAAACCGGCGATTTTCCGGCAAATTCCTGGGCATTGTATTTGTTGTTGCATTGGTCTTGGGTGTTTCGCCCTTTATCAAATGGGTGATGGCTTCGGTGAATCATTTTTTGATGCTGGATAAGCTTGACGGATATGCAGAAGCAGCCCAGGATTCGTTTCATATCCCCTATTTTATAGAAACGTCTTTGATGGTGGCCGGGGTGCTTTACTATCGTAAAAGGATATATGCCGATAAAAAATATATCGTGTTACTGAATATGTTGGTATTGTATTCGGTATTCTCTTATCTGACGTTGCGGGATGCAGGCGTGATACGCTTTATCTGGTATTACTTTATCGGTTACGCGGTTCTGGTGCCTGTTATGTTGTTCCGTTTTGTCCGCTATAAAGAATTGATTTTGCTGTTTGTACTGATCTATTTTTCTTTTGTGTATTTCAGGAATGTCATCGTCCGGGATGACGGAAATTTTATTCCCTATAAGGCGGTATTTATGGATACTCACCGGGAAGATAAATTCAGATGATAAGTCCATTGGCTTATTCTGTGTTTTTGTAATTGTTTTATTTTCAGATCATTAAATCTCTGAAAATGTATAACTGATTTTGAACAGGTACTTATATGGTTACAATTTTTACCCCCACTTATAACCGGGCATATATTATCGGTAAGCTGTACGGGAGTTTGCTGGAGCAAACCGACCGGAATTTTGAATGGCTGATCGTCGATGACGGGAGTACGGATAATACCCGGGAGCTGATCGGTTCTTTTATCCGGGAAGACAGGATTTCTATCCGTTATTTCCGGCAGGAAAACGGCGGCAAACACCGGGCGATAAATCGGGGCGTACGGGAAGCCGCCGGGGAGTTGTTTTTTATTGTGGACAGTGACGACCAGTTGACGCCGGAAGCTGTGGCACGGATTGTTTACCATTACGAAACGGTCCGGGAGGATAAAACCTTTGCCGGAGTATGTGGTTTAAAAGCCTACTTTTCCGGTGAGAAGGTTGGAAGGGAGTCGGATTTTGGCATTCTGGACTGTAATGCATTGGATTATCGGTTTAAGTATGCGATCAAAGGGGATATGGCAGAAGTTTTCCGGACGGGAATATTACGGGAATACCCTTTTCCGGAAATGGAAGGAGAGAAATTTTGTCCGGAAGGCTTGATATGGAACCGGATCGCCCGGAAGTACAGACTCAGGTATTTTTATGAAAAGATTTATTTGTGTGATTATCTGCCCGATGGTCTGACGGCCGGTATTGTAAAATTACGGATGAAAAGTCCGTTGACATCGATGACTTATTATAGTGAGTTATATCATAGTCCTATCCCTTTTTTGCAAAGGATGAAAGCAGCTGTGAATTATTGGAGGTTTGCATTTTGTTCGGATCGTTATTTTTCTGCTAAGATCAGACAAATCGGTTTTTGTTCTTTGCCCTTATTTCCCATTGGTTTTTTGTTACACTTGAAAGATAAGCGTTCATGAAAATATTGCAGGTCATCACTTCTCTCCGGATGGGTGGGGCAGAGAAACTGATTGCGGATATGGTGCCTTTGTACCGGGAGCATGGTTATGAAGCGGATGTTTTGCTTTTTGACGGAAGCGACACTCCTTTAAAAAAGGAGTTGGAGGAAAAAGGAATCCGGGTGTTTCAGGTGGGGCGCAGTACAAAAGTTTATAATCCGTTGTTTATATTGAAATTAGTTCCTTATTTAAGGCAATATGATATCGTTCATACCCATAACACGGCGTGCCAATATTTTGTAGCACTTGCGAAGCTGATTTCCGGCAGTCGTGTACGATTGGTCACGACAGAGCATAGTACGACTAACAGGAGACGGGAAACCCGGTGGTTTCGTCTGGTGGATAGATGGATGTACGGTTGTTACAATGCTATAATTACTATTTCCGGTAAAGCGACAGACATGTTGTCGTCTTATTTGGCGAAGGCCGGGAAAATATATACCGTATATAATGGCATTCACCTGCCTGTGTTTTTTAATGCCGGACCGTTCGCTAAAAATGAAATAATGGCGGGAGAGTTTTTTTTAGTGTCTATGGTTGCCGGTTTTCGGGAAGAAAAGGATCAGGATACACTTATCCGGGCAATGGCTTTACTTCCTGACAATTATTCCCTGTGCCTGGTCGGAGATGGAGCCCGTCGTCCTGTTTGTGAAGAATTGGTGAAAAAACTGGGGCTGGAGAGGCGGGTTGTTTTCCTGGGAGTAAGGAATGATGTGCCCCGTTTATTGAAAAATTCCGATGTCGTAGTTATGTCCTCGCATTGGGAAGGATTCGGGTTGGCAGCGGTAGAAGGTATGGCTGCCGGTAAGCCGGTTGTTGCTTCGGATGTTCCGGGGCTGGCTCAGGTCGTCGACGGAGCCGGAATTTTATTCCCTGTTGAGGATGCCCGGGCATTGGCCTTTCATATTGAGCATTTGATGAATGATCAGTCCTGGTATCAGCAGATTGCCGGGTTGTGCCTGCAACGGGCTTCTGAATATGATATCCGGAAAACCGTGGATGCTTATGAAAAGATTTACGAGGATTTATATAAAGGCCGGATTTAAAAAAAGAGGGGATAGGGTTGGTTGTATGGTAAATTTGCTTTGGATTTTCGGGACATTACTTCTGTTTTCGGCTTGGATTTTCGGGATTTAATTCGGTTTGGCGTGCGATAAATGATTTTGAATCAGATATTTTAATAATTAATTGATTCTAAAGTTCCCGATAAAAGTTTATATTTGTCCTATAAAATCTGATGGTTATGGAAACGGTGAATTTAGATGGTATACGAATGAATATTTTCCGGGAGATTATGAAACTGGATGAGGTGAGTTTACTGGAAGTTTATAAATATATGGTTTCCAGACACATGTGTGATAAGGCAGCAGAGAAAGAAGTTGTAAAGGAAGTGTTGTCTTCTTCTGTTAATGAAGCCTTGAAAGCGCAAAAGGAGGGAAGATTGTGTTCTACTGAAATTGCAATGGGCAAACTTGATCAGGAAATGCAATGGAAATAAACTGGACTCCGCAGGCTATTGACAGTTTGATAGAAACGATACATTTTATTCACGATCATTTGGGAAATAACGTTGCCCGTAAAATTCGTTTGATGATAGAAAAAAAGGTGGGGTTACTTGCAGAAAATCCATTGTTAGGGAAAGTGGCAGAGGAATATGCATTCAATCAAACGGAATTCCGTTTTCTAATAATTAATAAAAAATGTAAGGTGTTTTATTTTATAAATGATGGTTGTGTACATATTGTTTTGGTATGGGATAATCGTCAGGATATTATCGGTTTAAAGAAGTTGTTGAATGAAAAAGATTAAATATTCTGATAATTATAAATAAAATGATTGCGGATATCATGGAATAAGTCAACTGACTTGTTATCCTGTTGAGAAATCGACAGGATATTTTTTTGCGTAAAATATTCATGTTTTTAGGTTGAGGCCGGTCGAAAATGATGTGCTCCCCGAAAGTTTCGTGTCTGACTTTCAGGGGGCACTTTACTTTCGCTCGGTTTCCTTTAAATTCCGGAAAATTTTAATTGGTTTTCTACTGCATCTTTGATGAGGGAGTTGATGGTTTTGCCGGAAGATTGAGCCAAAAGGGCAATCCTGCGGTGTATTTCCGGGGACAGACGGACATTCAGAACACCTGTATATGATTTTTCCGGTTTCAGGTTATGTTCTTCACAATAGGCCAGGTAATCGTCGGCAGCCTGGTGGAAGGCCTTTTTCAGTTCTGCAACAGAAGTCCCTTCAAAATTGACGAGACCATTGATTCCCTCTATTTTTCCGAAAAATACGTCATCTTCTTCACTGTAAGCAACTGTGCCGATAAAACCTTTGTATTTCAGTATATTCATGTTGTGTGACTTTATAATTCGGATTCCTCTTTTTATTTCTAACCTGTTAAAAAAAATATAATCTTATGTGTGCAATTGCCGGAATATTCAGTAAAAGTGAGGGAGTGGATAAGCAGGAACTGGAACGGATGTGCGAACGGATGAAATTGCGGGGGCCGGACCGGGGAGGGCTTTACGCGGGAAAGCAGGTCGGGCTGGGGCATCGCCGTTTATCGGTTATTGATTTAAGCACGGGCGATCAGCCTATGTTTTCGCCCGACCGGAGCGTGGTGATCGTTTTTAACGGGGAGATTTATAACTTCCGGGAGTTGCGGCAAAAATTAGAAGCGCAAGGACAGGTGTTTGTGACACAGAGCGATACGGAAGTAATTCTGAACGGTTACAGGCTTTATGGCATGGAGGGGATTCTCCGGCAACTGGAAGGTATGTTTGCTTTTGCCTTGTATGATACGGTTAGCGGAGATTTCTATCTGGCCCGGGATAAATTCGGGGAAAAGCCTTTGTTTGTGCGGGAGGAAAAAGGGAAGGTGAGTTTTGCTTCGGAGCTGAAAGCCTTTGCTCCCGGTTTGGAGCGTTTTCATCTGGATACGGAAGCTTTGAATTATTTTCTGACACTGAGTTATATTCCTGCTCCTTATACGATTTACCGGGAAATCCGGAAACTGATGCCGGGCGTGTACTGGAAGATTACGCCCGACGGAGACCGGAGGATTTATCGCTATTATCATCTTGCGGAGCAGTTTTCCGGGGAAAAAGAGCAGCTTTCTTTCGAAGAAGCGAAACAGGAGCTGAGGGAACGGCTGACAGAATCGGTCAGGCGGAGAATGATTGCTGATGTACCGATGGGGGCTTTTCTGAGCGGGGGAATAGATTCGAGCATTGTTTGTGCGATTATGAGCCGGATTTCGGAGGAACCCGTCCGCACTTTTTCCATCGGATTTCAGGAAAAGGATTATGATGAGAGTGACAGGGCCAGATTGGTGGCGGAACACATCAAATCCTGTCACCGGCAGTATACCCTGGATTACAGGGATGTGGTAAAGGAACTGGACGACCTGATCCTGTATTATGATGAGCCGTTCGGGGATTCGTCGGCCATTCCTTCTTTTTACGTGGCCCGGCTGGCCCGGAAAGAGGTAAAAGTGGTACTGACGGGGGATTGTGCAGATGAGGTGTTTGCTGGATATGAAAAGTATCTGGGACATTATTATGCGGAACGTTTCCGCCGCTTGCCCCGATGGATTCAGGCTGTAATCCGCCGAGCCGTAGAATGGTTGCCTTACAACCGGTTTACGAACAATATATTGCGCAAGGCCGGTAAAGTGATAGAGAATGCGGGGCTGGAAGATTTTGATTTGTATTACAACCTGATGTCTCTGGGATTCCGGGACGATGAACGTACAAGGCTGCTTTGTCCGGGAGTTTTCCGGGACATTAAGCCGGAAATCAGGGCAAGATATGATGTTTTGCAGGGAGGTCCCGTATTGACCCGGGAACAGTTGACCGATGTGCAGGTCGTGCTGGAAGGGGATATGTTTGTGAAAGTCGACCGCGCCTGTATGAAGAGTTCCCTTGAAAACCGGGCTCCGTTTATCGATTCCGGAATTGTGGAGCTGGCTTTCCGTCTGCCGCCGGATTACAAACTGAAAGGAAGGAATAAAAAATACATTCTGAAAGAAGCCTTTAAAGATCTGCTTCCCCGGAAGACTTTTTCTTTTTCAAAACGGGGATTCGGTGTGCCGGTCGATTACTGGTTCAGAAATGAGTTAAAGGATGAACTGAAAGCCTTACTGGACAAAGAACTTATTGAACGGCAGGGTATATTCCGGTATGGGGAAGTGCAGCGGTTGTTGACCGAGCACCTTTGCGGCCGGAAAAACCATAAAGCAAAACTCTGGAATCTTTATGTGTTCCAGAAATGGTATTTAAATCAGAGTAAAGCATAAAAGAAGGTTTCAGTTGAAAATTAATAATTGATAATATGCGAAAGGTATTGGTTACTGGTGGGGCCGGTTTTATCGGTTCCAATCTTTGTGAGGCTTTGCTCGGGCAAGGCGATGAGGTTTGTTGTCTGGATAATTTTGCTACCGGGAAGATCGGGAATTTACTTCCGTTATTGCAACGGTATCCGGAACGTTTCCGGCTGATTGTCGGAGATATCCGGAAACCGGAAGATTGCCGGAAAGCGGTGGAGGGAATGGAATATGTACTGCACGAGGCAGCTTTGGGTTCCGTCCCCCGGAGTATCGACGATCCGGTGACGACCAATGAAGTGAACGTCACTGGTTTTCTGAATATGCTGGTGGCGTCGCGTGATGCAGGCATAAAAAGGTTTGTTTTTGCGGCAAGTTCGTCCACTTACGGCGATTCGAAGGAATTGCCTAAAACGGAGGAAGTAATAGGCCGTCCTTTGTCTCCCTATGCCGTGACCAAATATGTAAACGAACTCTATGCCGGTGTATTTGCGGGAACCTATGGGTTGGAATATGTCGGTTTGCGTTATTTCAATGTGTTCGGCCGCCGTCAGGACCCTTTCGGAGCCTATGCAGCCGTAATTCCTTTGTTCGTAAAAAAATTGATGGCACATGAAAGCCCGGTTATCAACGGGGACGGAGAGTATAGCCGTGATTTCACCTATATCGACAATGTTGTCCAAATGAATATACTGGCCATGACGGCTGAAAATCCGGAGGCTGTGAATCAAATCTATAATACAGCTTTCGGAGAACGTACAACATTGAATCAATTGACCGGTTATTTAAAAGAATTTCTGAGCGAATTCGATCCTGAGATCGCAAATATAGAAATTCAACATGGCCCCAACCGGGTCGGGGATATTCCGCATTCGCTTGCTTGTATTGATAAGGCCAAAGATCTGCTTGGCTATAATCCGCAATATTCTATGCGGGATGGTTTGAAGGAAGCTGTCCGTTGGTATTGGGAGAATATTTGATAATTGTAGATTTTAGATTTACGATTTTAGATTGCTTTATCCTGAAAAATGAATAGCGTGATTCAGTGAAAAAGTTCCGTTAAAAATCGGAAGCAATCTTCTCTTAATTAATCAGAATGAATTTATGAAAAATGTAAAAATTGCCGTAATCGGTCTCGGTTACGTAGGGCTGCCTTTGGCCCGTCTGTTTTCGACCAAATATACGACAATCGGTTTTGACATGAACCGTTCGCGGGTGCAGGCATTGATGGCCGGACACGATTCGACCCTGGAAGTTCCGGACGAATTGTTGCAGGCCGCTTTGAAAAACGGATTCAGATGTACTTCCGATCCGGAGGAAATCCGCGGTTGTAATTTTTATGTGGTGGCTGTTCCGACTCCGGTAGACAAAAACCATAATCCCGACCTGACACCCCTTTATAGGGCGAGTGAAACGGTGGGGAAAGTGATTTCTGAAGGAGATATCGTAGTGTACGAGTCGACGGTGTATCCCGGAGTAACCGAGGATGAATGTATTCCGGTGGTGGAAAGGGTGTCGGGATTGAAGTTCAATGCCGGTTTTTTTGCCGGTTACTCTCCGGAACGCATCAATCCGGGAGACAAATTGCACACGGTGGAAAAAATCAGAAAGGTAACTTCCGGGTCGACTCCGGAAATAGGGAAAAAAATCGATGCGGTCTATGCTTCGGTAATTACTGCCGGGACCCATCTGGCTCCTTCGATCAAAGTGGCCGAGGCTGCCAAGGTGATCGAGAATTCGCAGCGGGATATCAATATCGCTTTTGTTAACGAATTGTCCAAGATTTTTGCCTGCATGGGCATCGATACACAGGAAGTGCTGGAAGCGGCTTCTACCAAATGGAATTTCCTGCCTTTTAAACCGGGACTTGTCGGGGGACATTGTATCGGTGTCGATCCTTACTATCTGGCACAATGTGCTCAGGGATATGGCTACAACCCGGAAATTATACTGGCCGGACGGAGGATGAACGATGGCATGGGGGAATATGTGGCCAATCAGGTCGTAAAGCTGATGTTGAAAAAGGGAATACAGGTGCTGGAGGCCAAAGTTCTGATACTGGGCTTTACGTTTAAAGAAAACTGTCCGGATGTAAGGAATACCAAAGTCGTGGATATTGTCAGGGCTTTACAGAGCTATAATGTGTGTGTGACGATTTACGATCCCTGGGTGAATCCCGGGATTGCCCGGAAAGAATACGGCATAGAGGTCGTAGGCCAATTAACCGATATTCAGTATGATGCCGTTATTTTGGCGGTGGCCCATGATCAATTTAAAAAACTGGAAACCGATCGGATGGTTAAAGCCAGGCATGTTGTTTATGATGTGAAGGGCGTGTGGGAAAAAGAGGTCGTAGATGGTCGATTATAAGTATACTTAGTCTTTGTGGCGTATTCCTTGTTTTCTCCAATAATGATTCTAAAATAATTAGATTAATGCTTTTTAATTCCTTTCATTTCTTGTTGTTTTTCCTGTTGGTGTAGAATGATTTTTGTCCAATGAGTTGTAATATGTTGAAACTTTTTTTACTTTTGAAACGTGAAACAAGAAAGGAAAATTGTAGCATATAAGCATTATTTTTTGGATTTTATTTCTTCATTGAATGAAAAAGAAGCCATTAAAATATATTATGTGCTTGATATGTTAAAGGTTCAGAATCGGGTCCCTGTAAAATTCGTTAAGTATTTGCGGGATGGGTTGTATGAAATCCGGGCTGAATGGAATCGTAATATTTATCGGGTTTTCTTTTGTTTTGATGAAGATAAAATAGTGGTATTATTTAATGGTTTTCAGAAAAAATCACAGCGTACTCCACAGAATGAAATAGAGAGGGCATTAAAAATAATGGAGGAATATTATGACAGTAAGAAATGAGCAAATTGTAGATATCGATGCCATCATGAATGAAAAATTCGGACAGGTGGGGTCTGAGGAACGTGAGCAGTTCAGACGGGATGCCTATGCTTATTGTATGGGTCAGGTGATTTATGAAGCCCGTAAAAACGAAAAGATTACACAGTCAGAATTAGCCGCCCGGATCGGTAGCAGTAAATCTTATATATCCCGAATAGAAAAAGGATTGATAGAACCGAGTGTCGGGACTTTTTATCGTATTATGGATGCTTTGGGATTGAGGATTGAGATTGTGAAACCTGTGTAGTAAGATGAAAAATTAGGGTAGGCATATATTGACTGAAATTTTTGTTATAGAATTAATTTAAGGTATCTGGGATTCCAGGTACCTTTTTTTTGTAATAAAGGATTATATGAAAATCACTTTAATCGGTGGTTCTGTTTTTTGATGTAACGATTGTTATATTATAGGTTAAGAGTTGCCCTGTCGGTTTCCCGGCAGGGATTTTTATTTTCTGAATTTCGAATTTATGAAACTTTTTTTTGTGGTCAATGTAGACTGGTTTTTTATATCCCACAGGCTTCCGTTGGCTTTACAGGCCATAAAGGATGGGTATGAGGTGTATTTGCTTACGGCGGACACCGGAAGGAGGAAAGAACTGGAAGCTGCCGGAATCCGTTTTATCGCTATTCCTTTTGAAAGATCCGGCCGGAATCCTTTTCACGAGCTGAAATGCCTGTGGCTGCTTTGTAAATATTACCGGATTTACCGTCCGGACGTTATACACCATATCACTTTGAAGGCCGCATTGCTGGGTTCTTTGGCCGCAAAACTGACTTTTTCCCGGAAGGTGGTGAATGCCATCAGCGGTTTGGGCTATAATTTTACGGACGGACGTAACGGTGTTGTGCAGAAAATGATTCGTTTTTTAATCCGTATAGCGTTTAAAAGCCGTCATTTTTCTTTTATCCTGCAAAATCCCGACGATGTGAAAATGATCTCCGGGCTTCACCTTGTGCCTGCTTCCCATATACATCTGATCAAAGGTTCGGGTGTCGATTTGGACCTGTTCAGGGAGACGCCGCCGGAGGAGAAAAAGAAATTGCATATTTTATTTCCGGCCCGGATATTACGGGACAAAGGGGTCATGGAATTTATCGGCGCGGCCCGGATGATACGGGAGGAGATCGCCGGGAAAGCCGTGTTCCTTTTGGCAGGAGACTGCGATAAGGGGAATCTGGCTGTTTTGAAAGAGGCAGATTTACTCCCTTTGCTGGACCCCGGATACGTGGAATGGATCGGATTCCGGAAGGATATGTATGCGGTTTACCGGGAAAGTGACATCGTTGTTTTGCCTTCTTACCGGGAAGGATTGCCCAAGTCATTGATAGAAGCTTGTGCAGTGGGGCGGCCCGTTATCACGACGGATGTACCCGGCTGTAGGGAATGTGTCCGGGAGGGATGGAACGGCTTTTTAGTGGCGGCCAAAGACTTCCGGATGCTGGCAAAGGCCATATTGGAACTGGTGAGGAACGGCGGGTTGAGAAAAGAGTTCGGGCGGCATTCCCGTTTGTTGGCCGAACAGCAGTTTTCCCTGAAAATAGTGGTGGAAAAACACATGAAAATCTATTCGGGACTTGTCGCTTCAAATGAATAAGTCCGTTGACTTATTTCATATTTCCCTATGCATCTTGTTTACACACTGTTAAAACATTGAAATGCATGGTTAATTTAAAACGGTTACTTAATTGATAGGCTTTATGAATGTTTTACTTACCGGAGTCCACGGTTTTGTGGGCTCTAATCTTGTCGTGTCCTTAGGTCGGGAACATCGGTTATTCGGGTTGGATATCGTCAGCCCTGAAAAAGAGGGGATTGTAAAGACTTATTCCTGGGACGACCTGGAAACCGGACAATTGCCTTCCGTCGATGCAATTATCCATTTGGCAGGAAAGGCGCACGATACAAAAAAACGGACCAGGGCACAGGAGTATTTCGATATCAATACGGGCTTGACTCAAAAAGTTTTCGATTATTTTTTAGCTTCTGAGGCCCGGAAATTTATCTTTTTCAGTTCCGTAAAAGCGGCGGCCGACTTTGTGGTGGGAGAGGTACTGACGGAAGATATTATTCCGGTTCCTAAAGGTCCCTACGGGGAAAGTAAGATCGCTGCCGAAAAGTATATTCAGGAAAAACTGGCGGTATTCTCCCCGGCACACTGCGGAAAAAAAGTATATATCCTGCGTCCCTGTATGATACACGGCCCGGGCAATAAAGGGAACCTGAATCTTTTGTATCAGGTGGTGAAAAAAGGACTGCCCTGGCCCTTGGGAGATTTTGATAACAGACGGTCGTTTACTTCCATCGACAACCTCAGTTACGTGATTGAAGAATTGCTTGCCCGTAACGTGGTTTCCGGCATTTATCACATGGCGGACGACGAAGCCGTTTCAACGAATGAATTGATTGAACTGATGTGTGAAGAACTCACAAAATTGCCTCATATCTGGAAAATCAATAGAAATCTGATGAAAGGCTGTGCCCGGGTGGGTGGATTCCTGCATCTTCCCCTGAACATGGAGAGGCTGGCCAAGCTGACGGAAAATTATGTCGTTTCCAATACAAAGTTAAAGCAGGCACTAAATATCCGGTATATGCCCGTCAGGGCCAAAGAGGGATTAAGAAAAACCATTCGTAGTTTCCGGTAAATCCAATGATATGTACTACTTTATTTTACTTATTGCTTTATTATCGGCAGAACTTTTATATTTTCGTCTAGCCGACAATTTTAATATCATCGATAAGCCGAACGAAAGAAGTTCTCATACCCGGATCACTTTACGGGGAGGCGGCATTGTATTCCCTGTGGGAATTTTAATCTATTTTTTCAGTAACGGATTTGAATATCTCTGGTTTGTTTCCGGACTTCTGCTGATTGCCGGAGTGAGCTTCGTCGACGATATCCGGGGAGTATCTCAAAAAAACCGGTTGTTATTTCACATGACCGCCATGCTCTTATTATTTTGCCAATGGGAACTGTTTTCCTTATCCTGGTATTATTTATTCCTTGTTTTAATCTTTTGCATCGGGATTATCAATGCTTATAATTTTATGGACGGGATCAACGGCATAACAGGTGGTTACAGCCTTGCCGTTATCGGAATGTTTTGGTACATCGACCGGTACGTCGTATCATTTATCGATCCCGGTTTACTTTACGTGACAGGTTTGTCGTTGCTGGTCTTTAATTTTTTCAATTTCAGAAAAAAAGCGAAATGCTTTGCCGGTGATGTCGGTTCCGTAAGTATGGCCTTTGTGATCTTGTTTATATTGGGGAAACTGATTCTCCGGACCCAGGATTTGAGCTATATGATTCTGTTGGTTGTATATGGAATAGACAGTTTGCTGACAATCGTTCACCGCATTATTCTGCGTGAAAACATATTCGAGGCACACCGGAAACATGCCTATCAGTTGCTGGCAAACGAATTGAAATGGCCTCACACATATGTCGCAACGATCTATATGGTATTGCAAATATTGATATTTGTGGGTTACGAGTGGCTTCACGAATGGAGATTTTATTATCTTATGGGCGTTGTCCTGACTTTAAGTTTTATTTACTGCGGCCTGATTGGTAAATACGGTAAATTGCACTGTAATCATTGAGTGTATTTTCTCCGGATATTTGCTTCGTTTTAATTCGGCGCTGCACTTACAGGCAGAACGGAGTCTCATGGCCTGAAAATGATGTGATGTACATTCGGTAATTATTTCCGGTTTAAAAATTGCCTGATACCGACTCGTTTGCTTTTTTGATCCGGCAAGGTAATGTTACTTTAAATGTACTGCCGGCTCCGACTTTTGAGTCAACAGTGATATTCCCTTTCATCATATCGACGATGGATTTGATGATAGGTAGTCCTAACCCGACACCTTGTGCGAAGGGATCCAGTTTCTCAAATCTTTCGAAAATAATTTTTAACTTGTCTTTCGGAATACCGTGTCCTGTGTCCGTAACATTTATTTGGACATTTTGCTTATTCGTTTTATATGAGATTTCTATATGGCCTTGAATTGTATTCTTTTGGGCATTAGAGATGAGCTTATTCAGGATTTGTTTGGTTTGAAGCCTGTCAAGTTCGACGATATAGTCCTGCTTTGGAATTTTAGACAAAAGTTTTACATTGGGAGGAGTATGGGGCGTGTTTTCAACGATCGTTTCAGCAATCAAATCCGATAAATTGAACCAATCCGGGTGAAGTTCGGTGTGACCGGCTTCTATTTTAGAAAAATCCAGAATATCATTGAGTAATTTGAGTAATAAATTATTATTCTGGTCTATCAATGTATAATAGAGTTCGAGTTCTTCCGTATCGGTCAGGTTCGGGAGCAGACTTGAAAAACCGACGATGGCATTCAACGGGGTACGGATTTCGTGACTGATATTAGCGAGAAAGGCAGATTTCAACCTGTCGGATTGTTCTGCTTTATTTTTGGCCTTGATAAGTTGTTCTTCTGTTTTCTTTAACTCGGTAATATCATAATTGATAGAGATAATTTCGATGATATGATCTTGTGGAGCATATTTGTTCAGTAGCAGATTGACGTGTGTCCATGTATAACTTCCGTCTTCTCTGATAACTCTTACCTCACGACTCAGCTTGTTGCCTTGCCCTTTTTTTACATCGCTGATGAATTGATTGATCACAGCCCGGTCTTCGGAATGAAAATGCTCGTAAATGCCGATGATTTCCGATAGCGGGCGTCCTTCTTGTTCCCCGATATTTTTATACCAGCTCTTTAAAGCATAGCCTTCATTCGTCAAAATATTGCAATTGGCGTATCCCACCTTGGCATAATCCCCCACGAGTTCAAAATAACTTTCGAATTCCTGTATTTTATTGTAGGCAATGGTTGTTTCCGTTTTATCTGCATTAATCAGTAAATAGTTGATCGGATTTCCTTTATTGTCATACAGAACTGTCACTTTCGTAACAAGATCGATTGTACCTGTCTTTTTCCTCGTTTTATAATATCCGTTGATTTTTGAGAAATCGTAACGGAAAGTAAAATCTGCATCCTCTTTCTTCTTCAGCTTCTCTTTCATTTCTTCCGGAAAAATCGGGTTGTCAAAAATATTGATTCCCAATAAATCTTCTTTCCGCTCCAGATAAAACAAATCCAGTTCTTTATTATTTAAGTCGACCAGAATTCCGTCCTTGTCATATAATTCGATCCCGACAGGTAAATTCTTGTATATGTTGTATAAAATTTGCTCACTGCGTTGCAAAGCTTGATACGCCGATGCCATATCAGGACCGTCCTGGGCTTCTGCTATACCGTAAATTTTATTTTTCCCGTTTTCATCGGTTCTTTGAAAACAGATTTTACTGCGTATCCAAATTGCCCCCTTACAGGTATCCAGCAAATAAACAACTTCAGGTATTTGTTGGTTGTTGTCAAAAGAATGTACCGTTGTATAGTGTTGTTCTTCCTTAATTATGCGTTTATTAAAGTCGTCGAAACTGATAACCCCGTCTTCTTTTAATCCCAGCAATGTCGAGATATACCCGGAGCAAATATAGTTTTGGCTTTCTAAATCAGCTTCCCACCACCCCATATTGGCCTTTGTCATCAGTTCTGATAAAAAGTTGTTATCTGCTTTTTTCATATAAGGAAGATTTGTGATATGGAATATTTCACTAATAAAATGACATATTTCAGCTAGAGTCTTTCTTTAATATTTATACTCGCACTCAAAAGTTTTGACAAATATACGTAAATCTGAGTTATTTCGTTGAAATTTCGGGAATTGAAGTTCCGGCAAACAGCAATCTTCGAAACATATGTCAAATGTGTGATAACTGACCATTCTTTATCCCATTCCCTTGTTTTATATCGAGATTCAATAACTTTTGCAAGTTTAGTTTGATTTTTAATTCGCATATTTTTCAATCCTTTTGTAAATAAAAATCTATGGATAATCGTTGGAAATAAAATTCAGGGAGTGTATACAATATAGATTATCATATTATCTGGTGTTCTAAATATAGAAGGAAAGTACTTACTGGTGAAATTGAGTGTAGACTGAAAGAATTATTAATGCAGAAAGCAGATGAAAATGGATGGAATATAGAAAATTTAGAAATCCTGTCAAACCACCTGCATCTGTTTATCAAAGCCACTCCTTCCGATTCAGTTTCTCATATAGTATCACAACTTAATGGTTTTTCTTCTTTTGTGTTGGGAAATGAGTTTGCAACGCTTCGTTCGCGAATATCTACACTCTGGACACGTTCATTCTACGTAGAAACCATTGGCCATATTTCTGAAAACATTATCAAAAAAAATATTGATGAACAAAAAATGAAATAAAAATCGCTCTCATCCCATTCTTAAAAGAATAGGCTTTCCCGCTTTATTGCGTAAGTAAATTTTTAGATAGTGGGATAATGACTGAACAATGGGAAAAGAGATTTGAAGAAGAAAAAACCTTGTTTTAAAAAAATATGGATATAGTTCGGTGGCATATAGTATAAAAGAAAAGCTAAAAGATAAGGATTTAGAAGAACAAAAAGTCGGGAAACGGAAACAAAAAGCTGACATATTTGTGCCTGCACAAATAGTTACAAAAGGGGAAAAGGTTGGCAAAAAAGCTGGAAGAAAAATATAAAACAGATATAATACTTTAATTATAAATTATTATATATATAAAATATGCATATTATTTTATATTTAAAGTATTATTTTTATCTTTGAAGAAAAGATTATATAATGGAATGGACTTTTCTTAGTGAACAGGAAATATTAGAAAAGATGGGAGGGAGGGTACAGGCAATCCGTCTTGAACGTAACATAACTCAGAAAGATATTGCAGAGTGGAGTGGAGCAAGCCTGACGACTGTACAGCGTTTGGAAAAAGGGAAGCCTGTAAGTACAGAACATTTTGTCAGGATATTACGGGCTTTAGATATGTTGGAAAAACTGGAATTAATGTTTCCGGAAGCATTGCCAAGTCCAGTGCTTTTAAAAAAAATGAGGGGGGAAAAAAAATACCGGGCACGGAAAAAAATGAACAAAAATGACTAATAATATTGTTGATGTAAAAATTTGGGACAGTAATGTGGGTGTTCTTGTATGGGATAAGGACAAAGATATTGCAATATTTGAGTACGAACCATCATTTATAAAAAGTTCTCTCGAAATTGCACCTTTGGTTATGCCTTTAAGGACAGCAGAAGGGCAGAGGTATATATTTCCGGAAAATAGAAACAAATGCTTTAAAGGTTTACCTGGTTTAATTGCAGATTCACTACCCGATGCGTATGGTAACCAAATCATAGAGGATTGGTTTATTAGCAAAGGTATTCCGGGACTAGAAATTACTCCTTTAGACAGGCTTTGTTACGTAGGTAAGAGAGCCATGGGTGCTTTGGAATATTCCCCGGCAGCGTTTGATGCTGAATTGGAGGCTTCTTCAGTTATTGAAATCAATATATTGACAGAACTTGCGAAGAAGATCTTAAATGAGAGGGAAGCATTTCAGGTTTCTTTAAAGAATGCTGATAAAAAGATTATCGATATATTGAAAGTGGGGACTTCGGCTGGTGGGGCAAAGCCCAAGGCTATCATAGCCTATAATCCGAAAACTAAAGAGGTACGATCCGGGCAGGTAAAAGCGCCAGAAGGTTTCGGCTATTATTTACTTAAATTTGATGGCGTAGAAAACACGAAATTGAGTGATAATCCTATGGGCATAGGCAATGTTGAATATGCTTATTATAAAATGGCATTAGACTGTGGCATAAATATGTCGGAAAGTTCTCTTTTGTCAGAAGGCGATTATTCCCATTTTATGACAAAGAGATTTGACAGAACCGATGGCGGGGATAAAATACATATGCAAACACTAAGTGCTATTGCACATATGGACCGGGATATACCTCAATCTTATGAACGGGCTTTTCAGATTTTACGAATGCTTCGGTTACCTGCTGCAGACATTTCCGAATTATTCAGAAGGATGGTATTTAATGTCGTTGCCCGTAACCATGATGACCATGCTAAGAACCATTCGTTTCTCATGGATAAGAATGGGAAATGGTCTCTTGCCCCTGCGTATGATTTGTCTTTTGCCTATTCAGAGGGGGGGAGATGGATTGGACAACATCAGATGTCTGTTAATGGGAAACGCGATAAATTTGATTATAACGATCTGTTAATAGTTGGGAAACGTCAAAACATTCCACATCCTGAAACGATTATTGATAAAACGATCGAGGTTGTTTCACAGTGGAGGAAATATGCGAAAAATGCCGGAGTACGTCCGGAACATATGAATTCGATAGAAAAAACGCATTTATTACTTTCTAAACCAATTGTTTCACAATCTAAAAGGGAAGGTTTGAAAATGTAGTTTTTAATAATTTAAATATAATGTATTATATATATAATTTATATTTTATACTTTATATTTAAAGTATAATTATAAGTTTAATTGATAGCAAAAATTAAAACCGGCAAATTTATCAGTGCAGGCTGGTAAGGCCAGATCAACAAGGCTGAAACCGGAATCATCCTCGTTTTTGGTTTTTTTCTGCGTGATTTTGCTGTCAGAACAAATACATATGGGGTTGATCGGTTGTTTGGCCTCTGCCGTCCATTCGTTTAGTGTCTGTCCTGATAAGGATATGGAAGGAACCAGGAATAGGATTAGTCCTTTGCCTTCGGTTTCGTGTTCTGCAATCTTTAATGAGGTAAATGTTTTACCCGTTCCGCAGGCCATGATAAGTTTGCCTCTGTCATGTCCCGAACTTTTGAAGTATTCATGTGCTTTATTAAGGGCTTCTTCTTGATGCGGACGTAGTGTTTTACGCTGGGGACGGGAGGCTTCCCCGTGGATGCCTTGCTCCAGCTTTTCCCAATCGACAGGAACTTCTGCCAAATCGATGAAATTTGGTTATGGGATTGAAATATCAACTTGATTAAAAGTATTCTTTCATCATACTGAAAGATTTCCTGTCTTTGTAGTGAAAGATAAATGATTTTGAATTTACGGATATGATAAGACAGGACGAAATTGCTTTGGTTATAGATTCGCAAAGAGCTACTTTTTTGAAACAGGATTCTGGTTTCCATCACGATGGAAAAGGATGTTTTGAAAGAAGCCGTACAGGTGTGTCTGACGATAAATCATGAAAATTTCGACAGGGAGTATAACGGCCTGTTGAAAGCTATGCAGAATCTTGGACTACAAAAAGGGTTGATCATCACGCTTAATCAAAGTGATACTTTTGAAAAAAATGGTATGACAATTAAAATGATTCCGGCAAGCGAGTTTCTTATGGATGGTATTTGATAATATTCAAATGACACTCTTTTGATGTACGATTGATCTTTTTAAGGTCGATTTATATCGTTGTTTACAGACTGCATAATCTGAAAAAACTATCTTTTTCCTGTCATTTTCTGCAGATGGTGGTATGAATTTTAGTCAGAAATGAGTAGGGATACGGCTTTTTTTATTGAATTATTCTTTGGTGGTGCAAATGTCGTGCAAAAATGACAAATCACAGTAAAACAAAAACAGCAATTATTTGATTACCAAATAATTGCTGTTTGTTTATCGAGGTCGGTAGCAGAATCGAACTGCTTTAGACGGTTTTGCAGACCGTTGCCTAACCTTTCGGCCAACCGACCTTGTTGCGATTTGCGTTGCAAAGATATGACGTTTTTATTAATTACCAAAAAAAGGTACGGGAAAATTATTTTTCCAGTGTTACGCTGGTACTGCCGATTTTACCGCCTAACGGTGGGTTCATCTTCGAAATTTTGATTTTGGCGTACGTCAATTGAGGAAATGTTTCGTACAGGGCATTTAACATACGCTGCCCCACATGTTCCAGTAAATGGGAGCGTTTCATCATCTCCCGGGCAATGATTTCATAAGCCGTTTGATAGCTCAGGGCATCGGTGATCTGGTCGCTTTCGGCCGGCCGGCTGCAATCATAGTGTAAACATGCATATACCGTGAATTTGTTGCCGACAATTTGTTCTGCCTCAAAACAACCGTGATATGCAAAAAATTCCATGCCTTCTATTTCGATGATTCCGTTCATATGTGCTGAATTTAACAAATGATAAATGTACCGAAATCCGGTGTATTTTTGATTTCTGTTTGAATCCGGTGCAAAAATAGGGTATTAAACGATAGATTCCAATTTGTTTTTACGGGAGAAATAAGCTTGTATATAAAAAATGATAAGGGCCGGAAAACCGACCCTTAAACATTTACTAACTACTAACCTAAACCATACAAACTTATGAAAAACAATCTTTTTCTAAAGACGGTGCAAAGGTAGAGGTTATTCTCAAATATAAAAGGGTTGAATTGTTAAATAAAATTAATATTTACCTGTAGCAATGTTAAAAATTTATCTTTTCATTTCTTGGAAATGTGTTTTTTTATTTTTCAAATGACAAACCGGGAGTAAATGCTACTTCTTTTCCGGATCGACTAACTCAAATATGACAGGTATTTCATAAGTAACTGCAATGGGTTTACCCTGATATATGACCGGTTTCCATTGAGGCATTTCTTTGAAAAGGCGTAATGCTTCCGCATCGAGAAGAGGATGGACCGGTTGGGTGATCCGGAGACTGTCGACTATCCCGCTGGGCATAATCGTAAATTTAAGCACGACCGTACCTTGAATTGTCGAGTCGATGGCGGCTTGCGGATAGCTGAGTTGATTGAAAATATAGTCGCGTACATTTTTATAACTGAATGTAATGGGGGCAGGTATGGTTTTGGCAATTGTATCGGAAAACGTCAGCGTCGTATCCGAAGAAATAGTTATTCCGGGAGAGTAGGGTGTTTCTCCGGAGCCAGAGAGGCTGAGTAAGTATAATAAAAAGAAACAGACGGATCTCCCACAGATATTCATACGCTTATGTTTTAAAGGCAGTAAAGGTATAAAAGAATTCGAAAAGATATAAATGTAATATTTTTGGTAAACTTTTTACCGGATGTTTTGGAGAAAAAGAAAAAAGCACTACATTTGTCCCGCAATAAAATGAATTGCACGGGTTCTTAGCTCAGTTGGTTCAGAGCATCTGGTTTACACCCAGAGGGTCGGGGGTTCGAATCCCTCAGGACCCACCCCAGAGAGAAGCTTTAAGGCTTCTCTTTTTTTATTGCCCAAAGAAGGGGGATTCCGGGCGAAAGACCGGGAGGATTGTAAGCATAGATAGTGTTTCAAAAAGTGTGTAAATCCCATTTTGATTATTTTTGTAAAGCAACTTCAAAAATGATAGATTATGGAATTTACACATGAACAAATTTCGGAAATAATTTCTGAAATCACAAATGGGGAACAAGGTTTACAAGGCTTGGTAAAACAAGGCCTGGAGAGCTTAATGGTGTCTGAGCGTCGTCT
>NZ_DOED01000017.1:523-52510 GCF_003524185.1 Culturomica sp. | reverse complement strand
ACAATGAGTCCGTCCCAGTGTGTCATTTTTATTTTATTGCAAAATATTTTATACATAGTTTCACCGGCTTCGTAAAATTATATGCATAGAGAACGACTGTTTTATAAAATAATACACAACTCATTCTATATCAAACGTTAGCATTTAAATATTTACAAAAACATCTGGTTGAAAGTCGAGAATGTATTATCTTTAAGACCACAAAAAAGAAGAATATGAACGAAATATACAGACCGCTTACCCAAGAAGAAATAATCACATTAAAAAAACAAAATTGTACTGCTACCGACTGGAATCACATAAAAGTAGCCCCTCATTTCACTACCGACTACATTTCAAATGTCCGGTTTTCCGGAGATATCTATTTGGGTGAATTTTCCCAATCGTTCCATTTGGACGGAGGACTCTGCAAACATTCCGGCATATATTATGCGACACTGCACAATTGTCGTATCGGGAACAATGTATTAATCGAAAACATACCGAATTATATTGCCAACTACACCATCGGTGACGATTGTTTCATCCAGAATGTAAACCTCATCGTCGTCGAACAGAAAAGTAGTTTCGGAAACGGAACACCGGTTTCCGTGCTGAATGAAACCGGAGGACGTGAAGTTCCGATCTTCAATGAATTATCCGCACATCTGGCATATATTATAGCTTTATACCGCCATCTTCCCGTATTAACTGAAAAATTAAAACGGCTGATCGACCGATACACCGAAAAACATAGCTCTGAAACAGGATCGATCGGCCGGGGTGTCACCATTGTCAGCAGCGGTAGTATCCGTAACGTCATAATCGGCGACAAATGTACGATTGACGGTGCTTCCCGACTAAAAAACGGGACAATAAACAGTAACGAAACCGCTCCGGTCTATATCGGGCATAACGTTGTCGCCGAAGATTTCATCATCGCTTCCGGCACCAGTATTACAGACGGGGCGACATTGGTGCGCTGCTTTATCGGACAAGCCTGTCATCTGGGACATTTGTTCTCGGCTCACGATTCTTTATTTTTCAGCAATTGCCAGGGAGAAAACGGAGAAGCCTGCGCCGTATTTGCCGGTCCATATACCGTAACGATGCACAAATCCAGTCTGTTGATTGCCGGTATGTTTTCGTTCCTGAACGCCGGAAGCGGTTCGAACCAGAGTAACCACCTCTATAAATTGGGACCGATACATCAGGGAATTGTAGAGCGGGGATCTAAGACTACCAGCGATTCATATATACTGTGGCCGGCCAAAATCGGAGCATTTTCCTTAATCATGGGACGCCATGTAAATCATCCCGATACCTCCGACCTTCCGTTTTCCTATCTGATTGAAAAAAATAACCAGACGTATCTGGTTCCGGGAGTGAATCTACGAAGCGTCGGAACAATTCGTGATGCACTGAAATGGCCCAAACGGGACAAACGCACTGATCCCTGCAAATTGGATTATATCAATTTCAATTTACTTAGCCCATACACCATACGCAAAATGATCGCCGGTATCGAAGTACTGCATTCCCTTCGTTCCGTATCGGGCGAAACTTCTGAAGAATACTCCTACCAAAGTGCCCGGATCAAAAACAGTTCACTGGAAAAAGGCATCGTTTTATATGCCAAGGCCATCAACAAATTTTTGGGTAACTCGTTAATAAAACGTCTTGAAAACATCCGGTTCCGGACAAATGAAGAAATACGTTCACGCCTCAAACCGGATACCTCCAAAGGGGCCGGAGAATGGATCGATCTTGCAGGACTGATTGTTCCGCAAAAGGAAATAGAAAATCTGATTACCGCCATTGAAAACGGAGAAATCGATTCGGTAGAACAAATCTGTTCTTTTTTGGAAGCCTTACACCGTGATTACTATACCCTGGAATGGACCTGGGCTTGGGATACCATACAGAAATGGTATGATATCTCTCCCGACTCAATCACGGCTCAGGATATCATCCGTATCGTAAATATATGGAAAGAAGCCGTCATATCACTGGATGAAATGCTTTATAACGATGCCCGGAAAGAATTTTCATTAATGGCCCAAACCGGTTTTGGGGTAGACGGTACAAATCATCAAAAACAGATGGACTTCGAACAAGTCAGAGGTGATTTTGAAAGCAATCCTTTTGTAGAAACCGTCCGTCATCACATCTCCGACAAAACGGCATTGGGGAATGAACTGATCGAACGCATGGAAAAAATACATACAGACTGCCAAACGTAAATTGGAACAGCCTTTCCATTTTCCCCTCTGCTTCAGATCCCAATCTAAAATCTAAAATCTAAAATCTAAAATCAAAACCTACTTTATCCCTCCCCGATTCAACAAAGTCATAAATTTATCTTTATAAGAATCCGAAACCGGGATATATTGTTTACCGAAAACAATCCGGTTTCGCTCTACAACCCGGATTTTATCGGCCCGGACAATAAACGAGCGATGTACCCGGATAAAATCGGAAGAAGGCAATATTTCCTCGAGAGCTTTGAGGCTCATCAACGGAACGATAGGTTGTCCCTCTCCTTCCAGATAAATTTTGACATAATCCTTCAATCCTTCTACATATAGAATACGGTCCAATTCTATCTGTAGCAGTTTGTAATCCGTTTTCACGAATATACTCTTTAATTTTTCTTCCTCCGGTATACGACGAACCATCTCATACCATTGCAAAGCCTTATTGGCAGCCTGTAAAAAGTCAGGATAACTGATCGGCTTCAACAAATAATCCAAAGCATTCACCTTATAGCTATCCACCGCATACTGTTCGAAAGCCGTCGTAAAAATAATCCGGACATGTTCTCCTACGATCCGGGAAAACTCCATCCCGTTCAATTCAGGCATCTGAATATCCAGAAAAATCAAATCGATATCTCTCCAGCCTACTTTTTCCATAGCTTCCAAAGCACTGGAAAATTTACCGGCCAACTTCAAAAAAGGAGTCTTTGCCACATAACTCTCCATCAACTCCAAAGCCAAAGGCTCATCATCGATAATACAACAATTCAGATTCATACCCCCGATTTACAACGTATTCAATTTTAACTCTGCAATAAAACGTCCTTCCTTCACTTCCATTCCGAGCTCGTATCGCCCCGGATAAAGCAAAGCCAGACGCTTCCGTAAATTTTCCAATCCGATCCCCGACCCGCTCTTATCGTTTTCCGCTTTCGGGAAATAACTGTTTTCTACCCGGCAAATAATTTCCCGTTCCCCAATGGTATGTAAATTTACATGTATAAAAGACTCTCCTACCGGATGAACCCCGTGTTTAAAAGCATTTTCCACCAAAGTAATAAACAACAAAGGGGCCACTTCGGGATCGCTTTCCGCATAAATATCGGTCTCGATGTGTACCCTTTCCGGTAGCCGTATTTTCATCAAGGCAATATAATTATTCACAAATTCGATTTCCTTCATAAAAGGAACGTATGTCTGATTATTCTCATACAGCATATAACGTAACAACCGGCTCAAATCATGTACGGCATGTTGTGCCTTTTCCGGACTGAAAGCAATCAAAGAATAAATATTATTAAGCGTATTGAAAAGAAAGTGCGGATTCAACTGATTCTTCAAATTTTTTAATTCCGCTTCGGCATGCTCCCGTTCCAGCTCCTTTCGTTCTGTTTCAGAACGATACCAGTTCCCGGTCACCCGGATAGCTACGCTTAAACCGGCTGTCAAAGCCATCAACACAAAATCACGGGAAATAAACAGCAGTTTTGGAGGTCCCGGATGTGTCGAAACCGTTTTTTCCGCAAAATGTGTAAAATGATAAGTCATCCACGCATCCAGACATACGCATATAATCGATATGAGCAAAAGGTTCAGAAAAATATACCGCCATAATTTCTTACGAAACAAAACCCGCCGGATCAGCCAAAAATAATTCGTATAAAAAACAATCATAAAAGCCAGCGGTACAAAGGCATATCCTAAAAACCAACGCCAGGTTATAGCATTTCCCTCCCGTGTTGCAAAAAACAGGGGAAAACCGAACATAATACCCCAACCGATCACATGTATCAGCCAAAATAATTTCGACCTATCCTTTACTTGTTCCATCATACAATTTTTACCCGACAAAAGCCTGTCTCAAAAATAATAATTTCTTTTATACATTCATCTCCCTTCGGGATTTACCTCCGCCCACTACTCATAACGGATAGCTTCTATCGGGTCCAGTCCGGAAGCCTTCTGTGCCGGATACCAACCGAAAAATATACCCGTTACCGTACATACAACAAAAGAAAGTATGACGGAATACCATTCTACATATACCGGCCAGCCTGCGAACAGCTTCACCGTCCAGGAAGCTCCGATACCGAAAACAACTCCGATCAGTCCCCCTGTCACGCTAATCAAAATCGCCTCTATCAGAAATTGCGCCAGAATATCCCTGCCTTTTGCCCCGATAGACATCCGCAGACCGATCTCCCGGGTTCGCTCGGTCACGGATACATACATAATATTCATAATTCCGATACCCCCTACCAACAACGAAATTCCGGCAATACAAGCCAACAGCACCGTCATCATATCTGAGGTCGAATTCATCATCGAACTCAATTCCTGTTGCGAACGGATATTGAAATCGTCATCATCTGTATCCCTCAATCTGTGATTACGCCGTAAAATACTCGAAATCTCTTCCTCGGCAGCCTCTGTCTGCCCTTCACTCAATGCAGAACAAAAGATACTCTGTAAATGGGTGATGGCCAGAACACGTTTTTGAATCGTGGTGTAAGGTGCTAAAATCAGATCGTCCTGATCCATCCCCATTGTATTGTAACCTTTAGATGTCAATACGCCGATAATACGAAAAGGTATCTTACCAAAACGGATGATCTTACCGATCGGATTCTCTCCGTTGTTAAAAAGATTCTCCACAATGGTTTTTCCGACCACGCATACCTTAGCAGAACTCACAATGTCCTGTTCTCCGAACATATCACCTTCTGCTATTGAATATTTCCGGATGTCCAGGTAATCCGGAGTCACCCCATAAATGGAAGTCGGATAATTATTCGCTCCGAAAATCGTCTGTCCACTACTGCTCACGGAAGGAGAACAAGCTGCCACATAGCGTGTTTCATTCACAATCGCTTTATAATCTTCTAATTTCAGGCTCTGCATGGCGGCGGGGTCCTGACGTACTCCGCCACGCATATCTGCTCCCGGATGAATCATAATCATATTAGATCCCATCTCAGAAATCTGCGCCTTGATACTGCGTTTAGATCCCTGACCGATAGCGAGCATAGTGATCACCGAAGCGACACCGATGATAATTCCCAACATCGTCAGGAATCCCCTCATCTTATTGTTTCCCAAAGCTTTTAAAGCTATTCTGAATAAGTTTGTAAAATTCATATCTTCTCCGTTTCTGGGTATCCCCGTCGCCACAGACCGGGTTACTCTTTTTCATTATTAAAACCGGAAATCCTCACGGCAATACCGTTCATCCCCGGTAATTTCTCAAACCGGTATCAGTCATCCGTTTTCGGTAGGGCAGCCAATGTTTCCTTAGCTGAAGCGATATGTTCATTCCGGGTATCCTGTATCACATGCCCGTCTTTCAGAACAATGGTCCGACTGCTGTAAGCCGATAACTCCGGATTATGTGTCACAAACACGATGGTACGCCCACGGGCATGTAAATCCTGAAACAACGTCAGAATTTCAAAAGAAGTACGGGAATCCAGATTCCCCGTTGCCTCATCCGCCAATATCAATACCGGATCATTAACCAAAGCCCGGGCAATGGCCACACGTTGCTGCTGTCCCCCCGACATCTGATTCGATTTATGGTAAAGCCGGTCCTGCAGACTAACAGCATTCAAAGCTTCAATAGCCCGGCGTTCCCGCTCTTTGGCTGAAACAGCCGCATTATACATCAACGGCAATTCAACATTCTCAATGGCTGTTGTCTTAGGTAACAAATTATAAGATTGAAAAACAAAACCGATCTTATGATTCCGCAGTTCCGCCCGCTCGTTCTTTCCCATCTGCCGTACCGAATAGCCATCCAGCCAATACTCGCCTGTCGTCGGAGTATCCAGACATCCCAGAAGATTCAGCAATGTAGACTTTCCCGAACCGCTTGTCCCCATGATCGTGACAAACTCTCCGGCCTGTATGGAAAATGATATTCCGCGCAAAGCGTGAACAATTTCATCTCCTACAACAAAATCCCGTTTGATATCCTTTAATTCTATAATCGCATTCATCACTCATTTATATTTATCTGTCTTTCCGGCTATCCCCAACAAACCACTCATTTACAATTATGAAACACATTTAGGCGATCGCAAATTACCTGTTATTACTTTTCACCTTGTTTCCAGGCCTCTCTCCTTTTATCTGCCATCAATCTGTCGTCTCTTACTTTTTATTTTTCTTATCGCTTCCCGGCGGTTTAGGCATAAACGGACTGGATTCGGTTTCTCCGGTTTGCGGAGGCCCCATAGCCGGTTTACCCGTTTGCATCCCGATCACGACCTCCTCTCCTTCCTGCAAGCCGTTTACCACCTCCACAACAGAGGTCAACAAAGTACCTAACCGAACCTCTTTCTGTTCCAACGTATCTCCTTTCTTCACCCACACCGTTTTTTGCAATGCCGGATTTTCCACCTGTACCGGTTCCAAAATAACTCCGCTTGCTTCAGCAACCTGATAATCGGGGACAAACTTCAGGGCCTTCGGAGAAATTGTCAGCACACCGTTCTTTTCCAGGGTATAAATAGATACCGTCGCCGTCAATCCCGGCTTCAGCTTCAGATCGGGATTCGGTGCGCTGATAACGACTTCATAAGTCACGACGTTCGACTCGACAGTCGCTTCCAGGCGTACCTGAGTTACCACTCCCTCAAAAATATCGTTCGGATAGGCATCTACAGAGAATGTCACCCGCTGTCCGTCCATCACCTGACCGATATCGGCCTCATCTACATCCGCAATTACCTGCATCTCCGTCAAATCTTTAGCAATTGTGAACAAAGTCGGTGTTTCGAAACCGGCAGCAACCGTCTGTCCTTCTTCCACCTCCCGGCTGATCACGACACCGTCAATCGGACTGGTTATCACAGCATACCCCAGATTACGCCTTACCTTTACAATATCTGCTTTGGATTTGTCATAAGTGCTTTTCGCTTTTTCGTAATTATAGGTCGCACTCTCGTAATCGGTATCACTGATCAGTTTTTTCTCAAAAAGTACCTTGCTCCGGGCATAATTTTTCTGTTGATAATCATATTCGGCCTTGGCATTCGCCAATTGAGCCTCCTGTGATTCCAGTTCGGCCTGCAAAGTCACTTTATCCATTTCTGCTATCAACTGCCCTTTTTTTACGACACTATTGTAATCGACGTAAATTTTATCTACGATTCCGGATACCTGGGTACCGACATCGACTTTCGTCACCGGCTCAACCGTTCCTGTTGCAGAGACCATATTCGAAATACGTTCTCTTTTCACCTGTGTTGTCTCCCAGCTGAGTGCTCTCCCGGGCGAAGCTCCCAGAAAAAAATAGCAGACAACCCCGATAACCGCTACTCCGGCAATTCCTAAAACAATCTTTTTCATTTTCATATCGTTTTATTTATCGATTTCTTTAATTAATTCAACTGTATCCCTTTTCCCTGGTAAAAATTCAGCAATTGTAAATTCAATACAGCCATATATTTGGCTTGTACCAATTCTTGCTGTGCTGCCAGCAAATTATTTTTTTCAGTCAACAATTCTACCGTATTTTTCATGCCGAGATTAAACTGTTCTTCCACCAGGCTATAACTCTGCATGGCAGCCTTTACGCTTTCCATGGCAGCTTTATAACGATTTTGCGAAGACAGGGCATCCAAATACACCGTCTCAACGGTTTTCAACAACTCCTTTTGGGAATTTAAATAATCCAATTCTGCATTTTCGACACTCAATTGAGCCAGTTTTACTGCCGATTTGTTCTTACGGTTACCGGCAATGGGTACGCTCAGAGTAACTCCTACACTCTCGTTGAAATTATGCCTTAACTGATCTGAAAAAGAGTAACCGGAACCGGAAACATGACTTGTACCTATACCTGCCGTCAAATTCAAAGAAGGAAGATAACCGGCCTTTGCAATAGCAACATCGCTCTGTGCTGACACTACCGACAAACGGCTCCCCGCAATTTCCGGCATAAAATCCAATGCCGCCGTATATACCTCTTGTTTCGACGGCAATAGTTTCAATACATCGCTCTCCGACAGAGAAGGAATATTCAAACGGATATCGTCCATTATATTCAATTCAAGCAATTGCTTTAAAGACAACCTGTTTTCCTCTAAAGTCGCCCGGGCCGCCACCGTTTGATACTTATCGGTGCTGTATTGGGATTCCAGTTGAGCCAAATCGCTTTTCGAAATCGAACCGGCCGTATACAACTGCCGGGCACGCTCACACTGTTGTCTGGAAACTTCTTCGGTGTTTTTATTGATTCCGACTGATTCCATCGCATATAATACCTGCAAGAAACTTTCCGTGATTGCGATCTCTATATTGTTTTCAGCTTCCCGGATATACAGTTCCTGTATCTGATTCTGTAATTCCTGCTGACGAACCTGTTTTCGTAATTGTCCTCCCTGATACAAGGCAACGGAAGAGCTGAATCCGTAATTTCCACTATAACTGTTCTCGTCAGCCTCCACGGACTTCGGACGATTTACCCAATTGTGCGAACTTGAGAAGGAAAGAGAAGGGAATAATTGTGCTTTACTTTTCAAATACTGCTCCCGGTTCTCCTCCAAAGAGATTTTGCTTTTCTTCACCTGGATATTTTGCTCGCGAGCATATCGGATACACCTTGACAAATTCCACTCTTCCGGTTTATCCTGGGCTTTTACCCCTACAGGGGAAAATGCCAGCCAAATCATTATCGAAGTTATAACCCCTTTCATATCTTTTATTGTATTTTATACAAACAAAAATAGAAAGCGATCATTTTAAGGACAATTTTATTCGACACAGGCCAGCTATTTATCGACTGATTTCCCTTTTTTACCTATCAAACCACATCTGAAGAACAGGATATACGACACCCCGTTATAAAAAATGCCGGTATTCTACGCAAGAACACCGACATTCACTATAATTCATTATAACCGCTTACAACTCTCCGATCCCCTGCCGGATAATTTCCGGCTCATCTCCCGTACAATCCACAACTGTAGAAGCTACATTATGCCCATAGCCGCCATCGATAACCAAATCGACCGATCTGCAATATTTCTCGTGAATCAATTCCGGATCTGTCGTATATTCGACAATTTCGTCATCATCATGCACCGAAGTCGTAAGCAAAGGATTACCCAATTCCTCCACAATAGCCATTGCGATATAATTGGCCGGAATTCTGATTCCAATCGTTTTTCTGCGATTCATCAGAACATTAGGCAGCTTTGTCGTCGCATTCAATATAAATGTAAAAGGCCCGGGAAGGCAACGTTTCATTATTTTGAAAACCTCATCGCTCACCTTAGCATAGGTCGCAATATTACTCAAATCCCGGCATATCATCGAAAAACTGGCTTTTTCCGGCTTTATCCCCTTCAATGCAGCAATCCGCTGGACAGCTTTTACGTTATTGATATCACACCCGATAGCATATACAGTGTCCGTCGGATAAATAATGATTCCGCCTTTTCGCAGCAGACTTACAATTTTGAGGATATCCCTTTCATTGGGATTATCTTCAAATAATTTAATCAGCATAATATAGAGTCTCAAAGTCAAAGAGTCTCAAAGTCATCAAGCCTATTCCAGACCGGTGCCCTTGAGACTCTTTTGCCGGAATCCGGCAAAAATTATGAATTTACTTTCTGATAGTCCTCCAAAAACTTTGCCAAACCACTATCTGTCAAGGGATGCTTTAACAATCCCTTGATTGCTGCTAACGGGCAAGTAGCAACATCTGCTCCGGCTTCCATACATTGAATGATATGCTGCGTTGACCGTATCGAAGCAGCCAACACCTGCGTTTTAAATCCATAATAACCATACATATCTACAATCTTCACCACTAACTCAACGCCATCACTGGCAATATCATCCAAACGCCCTACAAAAGGAGAAACATAAGTTGCACCGGCTTTCGCAGCCAACAATGCCTGTCCCGGAGAAAATACCAACGTACAGTTGGTACGGATCCCTTTTCCGGTAAAATATTTAATGGCCCGGATTCCGTCTGCAATACAGGGAACTTTTACAACTATATTCGGATGCAAAGCAGCCAATTCCTCTCCCTCCTTAATCATTCCCTCATAATCGGTAGCGATCACCTCTGCACTTACATCTCCATTGACAATCTTGCAAATTTCGACATAATGCTTTTTGCAGTTTTCCTCTCCTTTAATACCCTCTTTCGCCATTAAAGAAGGATTTGTTGTAACACCGTCTAAAACTCCAAGCTCGTTTGCTTCCCGGATTTGATCTAAGTTTGCTGTATCTATAAAAAATTTCATAGTTTAGATTTTATTAATTAAAAAAGTCCGCATACGTTAGCGTTAGTGACGAAACAAAATTATGATTTTATCCCTAAAAAACGGCAGAAGAGGAGAAATATTTCTTTATTAGGTTCTAAACTCCGTTTGCAACCTACTTCTGAGGTAATATTTCAATCCAATAGCCATCCGGATCACAGATAAAATACAACCCCATCTGCACATTTTCATAACAGATACATCCCATCTCCCTGTGATAAGCACGTACCTGCTCATAATCTCCGGCTACCCGAAGACACAGATGATATTCTCCTTCTCCCAAATCATAAGGTTCTTTACGATCTTTAAGCCATGTCAACTCCAACGAAAAACCGGTCTCCCCATCCCCCAGATATACCAATATAAAAGAACCGTCTGCCGCCACTTTACGACGTATTTCTTTCAATCCCAAAGCCTTATTATAAAAGGCAATACTTTTGTCCAAATCCAATACATTAAAATTGAAATGATCAAACCTGCTCTTGATTTCCATAACTTTTATTTTTAATTCCTGTTTATAGCCTCTCCCGAAAGGAAAAATAACTTAAAATTCAACCGACATGCCGGGATGTGTCAATACAATGAATTCCGTTCCATGATTCTCCGCATATTCCCGAAAAGCATTTGCTTTCTCATACCTTTCCCAAAAATGCATCGGAACAAATTTCCGGACCGGAATACGATCTATAAACTGTTTTGCGCCTGACATATAATCCGCTCCCAAACGAGGATCAACCGGAAACATCGCCAAATCCAAAAAATCGGCATCCTTTGCCAAAACAGCCACTTCCCGTAAAAAAGCTTTTTCCGCTTCTTCCACTTCCTGTTCGGTAGATTCCTCTCTCCAATGCCAGTTATTCAAATCTCCGGCATGAAATATACGCTTCCCCTCTGTATGCAATAAAAAAGAAATGCCGACATCCGTCGATCCATATGCTTTAATCCGTAAGAAATCATCCTGCCATGTTTCTCCCTTATCCAACCAAACCACATCATCTTCCCACTCTTTATTTCCTTTTCGTATGTCCGAAGAAAGGATATAACGAAGATTTTTCTTCTCCGACCAACCGAATATCTCCGGATTAAAATGATCGGGGTGTGCGTGGGAAGCGAGTATATACATTCTTTTCTCCGTATTCCTCAAATATTCATGAACAGTTCCCTCTTTTCCCTTCCAACCGCTGTCTTTATAATAATCGATCACAACGACGATATTGTCATTCTCGAGTATAAAACCACTGTGGTATACATAAATAAGCTTCATAACCGATTCTATATTGTAGTCTTATCAAAATTAGCTCAAAAATCAATACCGACAAATGTAAAAACGGATTTAATTGTAAACAGGCCATATCCGCCGGTTTAACCGGAATTATTGATCCGCAACTGACACTTTTCGATCGCTCCATCCTGAAATGCCGATTTATTCTGATCTACGGTTCTTCTTTCTCTGTACAGTGAGAATGGTATGTTCCGCCTAAAACTGTAAATCTAAAATCAACCATGTATATCTCGTTTGTTGATGAAAAAAGCTGTCGTTTCCAACAGCTTTTATATCCTTAAATTTTTATCTTCAGTTTCTGGCCCGGCCTTATATCTTTAACGTCGTTTTCACTGATTCCGTTCCAACGCATAATATCCCGGTTTGTCACTCCCGGATATTTTTTGGCTATCGTCCAAAGATTCTCTCCTTTTTTAACAGTATAATATACAAATTCGCCGTCTATTGTTTCCACCTTCGGAACGTCCGTTTCATTCGTCACTTTCCCTCTATAGCTGGCCTTATCTTTATACTTCCCGACTTTACTGTTAGGTACATATACCACCAGCTTCTGACCAACCCGGATCGTCAAACGTCTGTTCAGGTTATTCCAATATTTCAAATCAGCCAGACGAACATTGAATTTAGCAGCAATCGCTCCCGGGACATCCCCGCTCCTAACGGTATAAACCAACCGGGCTTTATCCCCCGTCACACTCGCAACATGGGCATAACGTTTAAAACGGTCGTTCGGATTAGCCGTCCGGTCGCTATTGTCAAAATACACATTGCGCTTATAGGCAAAAATCGTATCCTGATTATCGATAAAATTACCGACATAATTATAAGGCATTTTCAAAACATACGACTTTCCTAACCCGGCCGGAATAATATCTTTAGTATATTGTGGATTTACATCACGTAACTCTTCCACTGAAATATCCATATTCTTACATATCTGGTCAAAATGAAGGGCGTCCTCAACCACAATCGTATCACAAATCGGAGGTAAAGTACTCTCTATCGGATAAATATTATGTTCCTTGCTGTAATTGAAAGCGTATATTGCTGCAATAAATGCAGGTACATATCCGCGGGTCTCCTTCGGCAAATGGTAATATATATCCCAATAATTCTTTTTCCCGCCGGAACGCCGGATGGCCTTGTTGACATTTCCAGGACCGCAATTATAAGCAGCTATCACCAGTATCCAGTCTTCATATATGCTGTACAAATCGTTCAAATAACGTACAGCTGCCTGTGTCGATTTCACCGGATCGAAACGTTCATCGATAAACGAGTTGATTTCCAGTTTATACATCTTCCCTGTCGGATACATAAACTGCCATAATCCGCAAGCCCCGGCCCGGGAGCGGGCAACCGGATTCAAGGCACTTTCGATTACCGGTAGATATTTCAATTCCAAAGGCATACAGTTAGCCGCCAAAGCTTCTTCGAAAATCGGGAAATAATATTCACTTGCCCCCAGCATCGTCGCTACCTGCATCCGTTTCCGTACCGTATACAAATCGATAAAATTCCGGACAATATTATTATAAGACAAATTTATAGCAGGATTCAGGGAATCCAACCGCAACAGATAAAGAGAATCCGGGAATTCCGGAACGGTTTTCAACATCTCTGCAATATAGGCCGAATCGACATAAGTGTCTGTTTTCTTCTGGTTTTGCAACCATTGAAGATAGTAATTATCTATTGTCTGAATAAAAGAAGGCTGAATACTATCCGTCAACTGCCCTTCGGACTTCAACATACTGCTATCCTCTACCGACACAAGCTCCTGACCTCCGGCAATCTTACATACACATAAAAATACAATCCAAACCAACAAACGCATAATTCAATCCGATTAAAAAGTTAAGGTTAAAGTCAGTCCTACCATTCCACCCGAAGAAGGACTGTAAAAAGAAGAAGGTTGTATATTCAACGAAAGATCGTCGTCTATTTCAAAATCATAAAAATGAGCAAAAACACAGGCATCGATAATTTGCAAAGCATAGATTGCTCCCATTGTAATGTAAAGCAAATCCCGGTTACGTTTGAAATTATCTTTCTTATTCTGTAACTGACGCTTAAAATTAGACTGCTGCTGAGGTGTAAAATTCTCAACATCTCCTCCGACATATACCTTATCCCAGGATGGATTTTCAGGATAAGGAGTATTGGGATCTTTGGCTTTCTCTTCCAAATAAACGGTATAGTCCACAAAAGCATTCTTATATTTCTTAAATTGCTTGGTATTCCAACTGATACCATATACCGTAGCTCCGATACCACCATACAGAATAGGTACTTTCCACCACTGTCCGTTATAAATCTGTCCGGACCCCGGAAGGGCCAAAGCCATATAGGTCGCTTTTTTGGGAGAATGCGGCTTTTTGGTAATTTTTTCAGCAACAATAAGTGTATCTGTCGTTACTACGGTCGCCGTATCCGCACTGCTTTCCACATTTTGAGCCCGGACACTGACACATGCCAACAATACCGATATGACTATTAAAAATGCTCTCACTTATTTCTCCCGCTTATCCGTTAGCCTTCGATTTTATCCAACAACTCTATTATTTTTTCCAGTTCTTCATCAGACTTAAAAGAAATAACGATTTTTCCTTTTCCGGCCTCGTTCCGCTTCAATTCTACTTTCGTATCGAAACGACGGGACAAATGTTTCTGTAATTCGATATAATCTCCCAGCTCATTTTTTTGCTTCCCTGCTTGCGGAGCATCCGTTTCCGGTTTTTCAGGCCGCGGATTGGCCAACTCTCGCACAATCTCTTCCACTTTCCGTACAGAGAAATCGTACTTCAGAATCTGCTCGAAAATCATAAACTGGGTATCCGGATCCTCTATATTTATAATGGCCCGGGCATGCCCCATACTGATTTTTTTATCCCGTATCGCCAACTGTATCTGTGCCGGTAATTTCAATAAACGCAAATAATTGGCAATAGTTGCCCTCTTCTTCCCCACACGATCACTCAATGCATCCTGTGTCAGACTGCATTCATCCAATAAACGCTGGTAACTGATAGCCACCTCAATTGCATTCAGGTCTTCCCGCTGAATATTCTCAATCAAAGCCAGCTCCAACAAGCTTTCATCTTCTGTCTTGCGAATATATGCAGGTATCGTCGTCAAACCGGCAATCTTAGAAGCCCGGAAACGTCTTTCACCGGCAATAATCTCGTATTTTCCCTCTTCTACCGTCCTTACGGTAATGGGTTGTACAATCCCTATTGATTTTATGGAAGCCGCTAACTCATTCAATGCTTCCTCGTCAAATTCCGTTCTCGGCTGAAAAGGATTCGGACGGATATCTTCCAATTGCAGCTCTTGAATAGCCGACACAGCCTGAACCCGGGGTTTCGGATCTTCTGCCGCATCTGTTATCAAAGCACCCAAACCCCTTCCTAATGCACTTTTTTTCACCATATTCAAAATGTTATCGCTGTCAGAACAGCATTAGAATATTAACAAACAAAACGTCTCAGTTCTTTACCTCATTGCTGTTTTTATCCAGCAATTCTTTTGCCAAATTCAGATAATTCACCGTTCCCCGGCATTCTGCATCGTAAAGAATTACCGGTTGACCGTAACTCGGAGCCTCGGCTAATTTGGTATTCCGCTGAATCATCGTTTCAAAAACCATATCTTCAAAATGTTTTTTGACTTCTGCAGCAACCTGGTTGGATAATCTCAACCGGGCATCGTACATCGTCAATACAAACCCTTCTATCTCCAGGCTTGTATTCAATCGTTTTTGAATGATCTTTATCGTATTCAACAATTTACCCAATCCTTCCAACGCCAGATACTCACACTGCACCGGAATAATTACCGAATCCGCAGCAGTCAGAGAATTTACCGTAATCAATCCCAACGAAGGGGAACAGTCTATTAAAATATAATCATAGTCATCACGGACAGAATCAAGAATACCGGATAAAACCTTTTCCCGGTTTTCAAAATTCAACATTTCCAACTCCGCCCCGACCAAATCAATATTCGAAGGTAACAAAAACAAACCGTCAATTTCAGTCTTCAAAATTGCTTTCTTAGGCTCCAGACCGTCCACAATACATTCATAAATTGTAGAACTGTCCAGTTCTTTCAGCTCATATCCCAACCCTGACGTCGCATTCCCCTGTGGGTCGGCATCTACCAGCAAAACCTTTTTTTCTAATACAGCCAAACTTGCCGCCAGATTAACGGAAGTCGTCGTTTTTCCTACACCACCTTTTTGATTAGCAATAGCAATAATTTTAGACATAAATGACCATTTTATATTATGTCGTAAAAATACATATAAAAAGCAAACCTTACTGTTTTTTGCCTGATTTTTTAATAACAACTCCTGCCTTTTTACTAACAACCATTATTAATACGTTATATTTCAATAACATACAAATCAGCACGCTTCTCTTCTGAAAATCCGGAATACCCTTCATCCAAAATACAAAATTGTTTGCTAATTTTATGCCGCTTAAACAAGGAAAAATATGTTGCTGGTGATTCATTTCTTATATCCTGAATTTTTATACGGTCTTTTCGCTCTATCCATACCGATTATCCTGCATTTTTTCAGTTTTAAGAAATATAAAAAAATATATTTCAGCAATTTCAATTTTCTGGCCTCACTCCAACAACAGAAAAAAAACAGTTCCAGGCTAAAGAATCTGTTATTGCTACTGTTACGCCTGACCGTACTGGCTGCGATCGTCATTGCATTTGCCAATCCCTATTCCGCAACCCGCACTGTTTCTGCCGGCAACAACGGCGAAAAGCCACAAGTCGTCATATACCTGGACAATTCATTTTCAATGTCAAACACAGGAAGTAAAGGAATATTATTGGAAGAAGCCAAAAAACAAATATTCGATATTCTCAATACCTACCCGCCCGGCATATCGTTTACCCTGTTGACGAATGACCCTCTGCAATCGGTCAATAAAACAAAAGAGGAAATCCAGACCGTTACAGGAATTGTCAAAACGACCTCCCGTAACAAGAAACTTTCCGACTTATTCAAAGAAGCCGGAGAAATAAGTGCCGGAAAAAGAACAACATTTTTCCTGCTTTCCGATTTCCAAACCCGCAATTGCGACTTTCAGAGCATCTCTCCCGATTCATTGATAGAACCGGTATTTCTGCTGTTGGAACCGGAAAACCGGAATAATCTCTACATAAAAGAGGTATCTTTCGATCAGGCTTTCCACAAAAAAAATCAAAACGATAAAATTTCAATTCACCTCGTCAATTCATCCCCGAAAGATTTTAACAACGTACCAGTAAGCCTGACCATCAATGACAAGAAAAAAAGCATCAGTAAAGTAAATCTTCCAGCAGGAAGCGAACGATCCGTTGAAATCAGTTATTTAAATACAGAAAACGGCTTTTATAAAGGCTGTGTAGAAATTACCGATTTTCCATTGATATTCGACAATACATTCTATTTCAGCTATAAGATCGACGATAAAATCAATGTCCTCTGCATCGAACAGGACAAACATTGTCCCTATTTCGGAAAACTTTTTTCCGACACTTCATCCTATTCGATCTCCTATGTCAATATCAACCAAACGGCAAACATCGATTTTCAAAAATACAATCTGATTATCCTGGACAGGCTTTCAACCACCTGGACAGGCCTGGAAAGCGCACTCGAAAATTATGTCATTGCAGGAGGAAACCTGCTATTTTTACCGGGAACAGAAATTTCAGCCAACACCTTGAATCAATTACTGCAAAAAATACATGCCCCGCAATTCGGCAAAGCCGATAGTAACACAGTGATCGCTCATCTGGAAAGCGAAGCCTTCCTTTTTAAAGACGCATTCGAAAAACAGGATAAAAACACGACCTTGCCTTCCGTCAACCTTTTTTACCCGTTGCAAATTACGGCAAACAGCGAAAAATTACTGACGGACAAAAAAGGGAATACGCTGTTTTCGGCCTATACCTACGGTAGCGGAAATATATATACTTCAGCTTTTTCCTTCGAACCGGAAAACAGCGACCTGGTCTTCCATCCGCTCTTCGTACCTCTGCTGGTAAATATGGCTTATAACATCAACTCAAACCTAAAAAACTCATGGACGATTCATTCCGATGAACGCATTGTCATCAACGGTAAGAACTTGCCGGACAATACCCCGTTGAAAATTACCGGACAACATTCACAATTGGAGTTCATTCCGGAAATCCGAAAAGACATCAGTGGTAATCTGATATTACAAAACACCGAAAACCTGGAAAATGCCGGTCTGTACGAAGTCATCGCCGGAAACCGAATCATCGATGTATTGGCTTGCAATTTCGACCGCACAGAATCCCAACTGCATTTTTGCAACCTGCAGGAATTACAAAAACAATTTCCCAAAGCCCGGGTAGAAAATATCAAAACGACACAATTCGACCGTAACAGCGAAATTGTAAAAGAAATAGTCTCCGAAGACAATAATAAATACCTGACTCGCTGGTTTCTGCTCCTGGCAGTAATCGCTCTATTGGCAGAACAATGGGTATGGAGAAGAAAATTACAATGACCAATGAACATCTACGAAAATATAACACAAGAATTACGGCAAGCCGGTAGTCCCGACAAAGCCGCTCATCTTTCCCGTTTTTTCAAAACCGGAAAAGGAGAATACGGAGAAGGCGACCGGTTTATCGGTGTCACAGTACCCCGGCAAAGGAATATTGCCCAGAAATATACAGACGCTGATTTCAGTGTACTTGAAAAACTGATCCGTTCTCCCTGGCACGAAGAACGTTTGACGGCTCTGCTGATTTTAGTGTACAAATTTCATAAATGCAAGACAGAAGAAGGCCGGAAAACCTATGTCGACTTCTATATTTCCCATACGGAATATATCAACAACTGGGACCTGGTCGATCTGTCCTGTTACAAATTACTGGGCGAATGGTTTATGGGCAAAGACCGGTCCTTATTATACGAATGGGCAAAATCAGAACATCTGTGGCAACAACGCATCGCAATGGTTACCTGCATGCATTTCGTCCGGCAAGGGGACTTCAAAGATTGTCTGGCAATTGCAGACCTGCTTTTGCAACATCCGCACGATCTGATACAAAAAGCCGTCGGCTGGCTACTCCGGGAAACCGGTAAAAAAGACGAAAAAACGCTGGTGGATTTTCTGGCATCCCGTTACTCTAAAATGCCCCGGACGATGCTCCGGTATGCCATCGAACGTTTCCCGGAAGAAACGAGAAAAAAATATCGTATAAAAAAATAGCCCTTAAAATTCCAAAAGCCGTAAAAATTATTGATCCGGCACAGTAACATGACAATTTATCACAAATTCTTTATCTTATGATTAGTTTCTTACAGGTTGAAAATCTCAGTAAACGTTTCGGTGAACAATTATTGTTTGAGGGTATCTCTTTCGGTATCGGAAAAAATCAGAAAACCGCCTTAATCGCCAAAAACGGTATGGGGAAATCCACCCTGTTACAGATTATTGCCGGCAAAGATATACCTGAAAGCGGAAGTGTCATTTTCAGAAACGACATATCCATCGGATACCTGCAACAGAATCCCGATTTAAACGACAACAATACGATTTTTGAAGAAGTTTTCAGTTCCGATTCCCCGATACTCAATATTATCAAGGAATATGAAAAAGCGATTGCAACAAACAACCTGAAGCAACTGGAACTTCTCATTCCACAGATGGATGCCCAATCAGCCTGGGACTATGATACGACAATCAAGCAAATCCTGTCAGAATTGAAAGTCGATACCTACGAAAAAAAAATCGCCAATCTTTCCGGAGGACAGAAAAAAAGAGTCGGATTAGCTAAAGTACTGATCAGTAATCCCGATTTTCTGATACTGGACGAGCCGACAAACCACCTGGATATCGAAATGACCGAATGGTTGGAGAATTACCTTGAAAAATCGAATACAACATTACTCATGGTTACCCATGACCGGTATTTCCTGGACCGGGTCTGCTCCAATATCATTGAAATAGATGATTTCGGTATTTTCAATTATGAGGGAAACTATTCTTATTACCTGGAAAAAAGGGCTCAACGGATAGCAACACGAAATGCTACCATCGATAAAGCCCGGAATTTATTGCGTACCGAACAGGAATGGATGCGCAGAATGCCACAAGCCCGCAGCCATAAAGCACAATACCGGATCGATAACTTTTATAAGCTTCAGGAAACAGCTTCCCAGAAAACCGATGAAAAAAAACTGGAACTGGACATAAAAGGACAACGGTTAGGGAAAAAAATACTGGAATTGGAACACATCAGCAAAAGCTATGAAGACCAATGCCTGATTGACGACTTCTCCTATAAATTCGTCCGGGGTGAAAAAATCGGAATTGTAGGAAAAAACGGCGTCGGAAAATCCACTTTTCTGAATATCATTACCCGTAATCTGGAACCCGATCGGGGAAAAATCGACATAGGAGAAACCGTCGTTTACGGCTATTACAAGCAATCAGGCATCGAATTTTCTGAAACAGACCGGGTCATCGACATTGTAAAAAATATTGCCGAACGAATCGATTTGGGCAACGACCGTATCATGTCGGCCTCACAATTTCTGGAATATTTCATGTTTACCGACAAACAGCAGTATTCATTAGTAAGCAAGCTTAGCGGAGGCGAACGCCGACGTTTGTATCTGCTTACCGTTTTGATGAGTAACCCCAATTTCCTGATTCTGGACGAGCCGACAAACGATCTGGATATTATCACCCTAAACGTACTGGAAGACTACCTGCAAAGCTTTAAAGGCTGCTTGCTGATCGTATCCCACGACCGCTTTTTTGTAGACAAAGTAGTCGACAGGGTATTTGCTTTTGAAGGGAACGGAAAAATCAAAGACTTCCCCGGGAATTATACCATATATAAAAACCACAAAGAAGAAGAGGAAGAAGAAAAACAACGGGCAAAAAAACAAACACCCAAAGAACCCAAGTCCGCTCCGTCAGACAATCTCTCCAAAAAAAGAAAACTTAGCTTTAAAGAACAACAGGAAATGCTCCGATTAGAGCAAGAAATCGAATCCCTGACGAATGAAAAAACAGAAATCGAGTCTGCACTAAGCTCCGGCAGTCTTTCTACAGAAGAATTAGTCCGGAAGTCAGAACGTATCAGCGAAGTGATAGCCTTACTCGACAAAAAAGAAATGCGCTGGCTGGAACTTAGCGAAATATAAAAATTCTTCCTATATTTACAGAAGACCGAAAGGCTCACTTGTTTATTTTAACGTTTCAGACATTCAGATACACAATACCATGCGGAAGATTATCGAAAATTTTCTGGAAAAATACCGTATTCCGGCATCTGCCGGATTTCTGATCGCCGTTAGCGGCGGTGCCGACTCCATTTCCTTGTTGCATCTTTTCAAATACATGAATTTACGGATTCAGGCACTTCATTGTAATTTCGGATTACGGGGAAAAGAATCCAACATGGATGAACAATTCGTCAAGCGGTTTTGTGATAGCTACGGCATTCCATTAAGTGTAAAAAAATTCGATACCCTCGGATATGCCCGGCAAAACAGTCTGAGTATCGAAATGGCTGCCCGTGAACTGCGCTACAACTGGTTCCGGGAAATGAAAGAAAAGAAAAAAATGGACTATATCGTCACCGGCCACCATGCCGACGACCTGGCAGAAACGGTACTGATTAATATGTGCAGAGGTACCAGTATCAAAGGTTTGACAGGTATCAAGCCCATAAACGGCGACCTGCTGCGCCCCCTGCTCGATTGTTCCAGAACCGATATCTTACAATATATACAAGACAACCAATTGGGTTACCGGACGGACTCAACCAACAATTCCCTGGATTTTGTCCGGAACAAAATCAGACACCGGATTATTCCCGTATGTAAAGAAATCAATCCGGCATTTTTAAATGTCATCCGCGAAAACTGTGAAACCTTAAAAGAAACGGAACAAATCTACCGATATGCCATCGGGCAATTAAAAACGCAGGTCATGGAACATCAGGGAGAAGAAATACTGATACATATCGGAAAAACATTGGCCACTCCGGCCCCATGCACATTACTTTACGAACTTTTGACTCCTTTCGGGTTCAACAAAACGCAGATCAGAGACATATTCAACAGTCGGGACGCCTTATCCGGAAAACAATTTCTTTCCGAAAATTATACACTCGTAAAAGGCAGAACCTACTGGCGCATGTTTTGTCACACCACCCAAACGGTAACGAATATCGAAATTCCAAAACCGGGAGAATACACAATTAACGATAAACATTACCGATTCGAAATCATCCCCCGAACACCGGATTTCCAAATTCCGGACGATTCATCGATTGCCTGCCTGGATGCGGATAAACTCGGCTTCCCCTTGAAAATCAGAAATTGGGAAAAAGGAGATCGCTTTTGCCCGCTCGGTATGAAAAAACTACAAAAAAAAATAAGTGATTTTTTTATCGACCAAAAATTCAGCACCAAACAAAAGAAAGATTGCCTTCTCCTCTTATCCGGGGAACACATTGCCTGGGTGATCGGACATCGTCCGGACGAACGCTTCAAAATTATTTCTGTTACCCAAAACATCCTGAAAATCTCCGTATCGGACAAAACGGCAACGCAAAAAACGTAGCAAACGGATAGACATTCCAAAATACAAATAAAAAGAGGCCGAAGCCTCTTTTTAAACACACTAACAATAAATTTACTACACTTATAAAGCAATATATTCCTATATCGTGCTACAAATATAAAAACTTAAAACGTTTGCACAAAACATTTTTAAGAAAAAAAAGGAAAAAACTTACATTTTTTTGAGAAACAGAAGTATTTAATTATAAGTTATTATCTACTCTTGGCCTTTTTCTATTTCATTTAATTCTATTTGCAAGCCAGAAGCATACCCTGCTATTTTTAATTTTGATTTTTATTTCTACCTTTGTGACTATCATTGTTTTAAAACTTATCTGATCATGAAAAACAAAAAACGGATTATATACATCCTTATTTCATTACTTTTAGCCGGTCTGCTTTCATCATGTGCCATCGACCGTAAATGTCCGGCTTATACTCAGGCTCCTGCAAACACGATTTCATATACAGTCTGAGCTTAAAAACGACAGAATTGATTGTAATCGTTTGAGTTAATTTTTCTGTCGGTTTTAATTCCTTTATGCATATAATAAAATGCTTTATTATAAATTTGAGGAAAATTTTGAATTTGTATCACCTAATAAAACAACGAAAATGTCAAAAATTAAAGTTGGTATCAACGGATTCGGACGTATCGGACGTTTGGTATTCCGCGCTGCAATGGGCAGAAATGATATTGAGATCGTAGGTATTAACGACCTGATCGATGTAGACTACATGGTTTATATGTTGAAATACGACACGATGCACGGTCGTTTCAACGGAACCGCAGAAGCAAAAGACGGCAAATTGGTTGTTAACGGCCAAGCTATCCGCGTAACTGCAGAAAAAGATCCGGCAAACCTGAAATGGAATGAAGTAGGTGCTGAATACGTTGTTGAATCAACCGGTCTTTTCCTGACCAAAGAAAAAGCTGAAGCACATATCAAAGCCGGAGCAAAACGTGTTGTTATGTCAGCTCCGTCAAAAGACGATACCCCAATGTTCGTAATGGGTGTAAACAACAAAAAATATGCAGGTGAAACTATTGTATCCAATGCATCTTGTACAACCAACTGCCTGGCTCCGTTAACCAAAGTTATCAACGATAAATTCGGTATTATCGAAGGTTTGATGACCACAGTTCACGCCACAACCGCTACCCAAAAAACAGTTGACGGTCCTTCTATGAAAGACTGGAGAGGTGGTCGCGCTGCTGCCGGTAACATTATCCCTTCTTCTACCGGTGCCGCAAAAGCTGTAGGTAAAGTTATTCCGGAATTGAACGGTAAACTGACCGGTATGGCTTTCCGGGTTCCGACATTGGACGTATCTGTTGTAGATTTAACTTGTCGTTTGGCTAAAGAAGCATCTTACGATGAAATCAAAGCTGCTGTAAAAGAAGCTTCTGAAGGTGAATTGAAAGGTATTCTGGGATATACTGAAGAAGAAGTCGTTTCTTCTGACTTCCTGGGAGATGCCCGTACTTCTATCTTCGATGCCAAAGCCGGTATCGCTTTGAATAAAAACTTCGTGAAACTTGTTTCCTGGTATGACAACGAATGGGGTTATTCAAACAAAGTATTGGAATTGATCGTTCACATGTCTACCGTTAAGTAACAGAATTACCACAACGAAAATAAAAAAGGATACTGGTTTCAGTATCCTTTTTTTGAAACACTTACATCGGTTTCCCGGAGATTATTTCTATCACGGAGTGATTAAACTCCAAGCCCCTGAAAATGTACCAAATTTCATATTTACCCGGTAAAAACGGCATATTTACATAAGTCATAACGTTTAAGTTCATAAATCTCAATGAACTCTGCCCCTCATTCAGCTCAGCATCGCTGTATTTTACCATCTCTTCATGCCTTTGATCCCGCATCTTTTTCATCTGCTCACAAACATCAGGAGAAAGTGGTATCTTATTTCCTTCTTCTTCATCAAAAAGTTTCCCCGAAACGATCTTGTTCTGACTTACAATTCTTACATAGAACACCATGTCGTCCCGATACGCTTACCGACATCCTATCCGACCAACTGGAGGAGAAGCAGCGCCAGAAAGAAACCGTACGGAAAATGCAGGCAGACGGCATTCCCCTGACCAAAATTGCCGACTACCTCGGATTGTCTCAATACCAATTAAAAAAATAATCGGGAATTTGGAAGGTCAAAAGGAACAGGCAGACTGATTATGCATCACATCATCTCCTAAACACAATATTTCTACGAATCCGGACATTTCCCTGCATGAGAAAAGCCTCAGAGCCAATGGGCAACCAGAACAGATAAAACTCATTCATTTGTCCAGATACAATAAACCGGGGTTGTGATAAAGCACACCCCCGATTCAAAACACAGCCGGATATACGTTCATATAAATTGCAAATTGTAAATTGCCAGGCAACCTGATTCGTTATCAGATTTTCTAATCTAAAATCGTAAATCGTAAATCTAAAATTAAAAAGGTCGTATTCCAACGTTTTTATCTATATATTTTCCATTATTTACACAAAAAATCGATCTGTTTCTGAATAGCATGTGTACACACCGGACAGAACTGATCTGTTTTATGCAAATTATTCATCAGGCAGTTTTGCCAGGGCCGGTAAACACCTTTTTGTACGTATCCCCCGCCTTCATATACCCCTAAAGCCTGCATATCCTTTGTATTCAGCGGAGTCGGTATTTGTGTTTTAGCATCCAGCATACGGTACCAGTCTTTTCTCTCAAAATCAACCAATGTTGTCAGATTTTCTTCCCACGGTTCGACATCCAGCGGATACATGTCATTATAAGAAACATTCCCTACATATTCATCTCCCAATCCCAACAATACGTGCCCGAATTCATGTACATAAATTTTTCCCGTACGGGTCGGATGATGCGCCGCACTGATTCCATAAAAATTATAAATACCTCCTCCTCCGTATTTTTGGGTATTTGATAAAATATAGATATAATCATAAGGAACATGAGCTGCAATATCCCGTACATTCTGGAAGTCTTCCACCATTTGATAACGTTCCGAATCAAATGTATAATAAGCTCCCTTTAAAGCCGTCCTTCTCCAGATATGTTCCCCCGGTATGGTCACACCGCTTTCTTCTGACGGAGCCCATACGGCACGGATATTGAAACGGGAAGCATTTTCTTTATAAGGTGAATAGGTGAAAAATTCCCCGGCAAACGTATTGCACGCTTCCATAAATTTCTCTTTCTCGTTGGCAGAATATCCCTCCGGCAACAAGACAATATCCACCCGGTGTTCCGGATTCCCATTGTATCTTACCTCGAAAGTCTCGTATTTCGGAATAAATTTTCTAATAAAATAACTATTTACCCGAATATCATATTCGAATTTTTTCTCAAATTTTCCTTTCTTGTTTCTGGCATATAATTCCAATTTCACATCTTTTTTAGGAAACGGGAACACTACGGATTCCGGCATACATTTGGATGTTTCCATCGCCTCGGGAGTCGTTTGCCACTCATTAAAAAGTGTACAATACGAACGGGAATAGAGCAACTCTCCACTAGCGGCATCCCATATCTTAAACATCTGATTTCCGTAACCGGAATCATCGATCAAAGAAGTCTTGGAACCGGCCCAATAAGGCTCTTCTATCAACTCGTCAAAAAAGTAATTTTCAGATTCCTGATTTCCGCAATGATAAAAATCAAAACGCATTGTCTTATCCTGAAAATACTTATCGAACTGCGCATCGGCAGAAAAACTGACAGCCCATGCAAAAAACAAAGAAAAAAGGAATTTATTCATAACGTTACAATTGATTTTCAGCAAAAATAATGATTAATATGAATAAAAAAGAGATTGCCGCGAGACAATCTCTTTTTAACTTTATTTTTTCCCATACTCCCAATAAAGCATCAGCAAGTGTGCCGAAGACCAACTGAAATGAGGGGCTTTCAAAAGTCCTCCGTCATGGGTTCCGTAATTTTCATGAATAGGAGCTCCCTCCGTCAGTCCCTGCAACCGGGTAAACACCTGATCGGTATATGTATCCGCTTCTTTTATATAGCCATACTTCCGGATACCGGAAATACCGAAATACACCTGATCCAACCAAATCGGACCTCTCCAGTATCCTTTCGGTAAAAACTTCGGGTGATCGGCAGCCAAAGTCGGGAAAGGTATATAAGTCGAAAACTTACTGGTATCTGCAATGATCTTCATGGCAGCCTCCACTTGTTCTTTGGAAGCCAGCCCCGTCCATATCGGCGTCCAACCTTCAGGTCCTTCCACCCTTACCAAATCTCCGTTCAAAACCCGATCAAAGAAATAACCTTGTTGCGGATCGAAAAAATAAGTCCGGATTTTTTCACGATAATCGGGCTCCTCAAAGCTTTCACCGATTATTCCGGCCATCTCTTGTAAAAGCTCGTATTCATATCCCAGATAAGCATTCAAATCGACAGATTCCTGATTAAAGCTCCAGGCATTCTCAGCATTCCGGACCATAGTGGCCTCGTCAAAGCGAACCGCATTATCCATACCGCTCTCCCATTTAGCGGCTTCTTCGGTTCCGTCAGTTGCACCGAACTCACAAATACCGTTCCGGTCATGATCCCGGTATTGATACCACCAACGGTAATATTTCAACAATTGAGGATACATTTCATGGATAAATGCCGTATCTCCCGTATGACGAAACACTTCCATCACAGCCCAGGCTGCCAAAGGCGGTTTGCTATCGCGATAATTATTTTCACGTTTATCGCTATAGATACAATCGGCTATCATTCCGTACTCATCCTGATAATCGAACATGGAACGAATTTGATTCTTTGCCAATTCAGGCTCAAAATGTACGGTTGCAACGGCCTGTTTCCAGGTATCCCAAGCCCAAAAGCCGACAAAATATCCAACGGCATGTGAAGGCACCATTCCGTCATGCAGCATATCTCCCTTACTGCTCCGCCAATTAGCCAAAAGCGTTACCATCGCCTTCACGGCTACGCGGTCATAAGCAGCAGGCATATCTGTCCGCAAAACACTGGAAAGGTAATTGTTCCATCTGCTGCAATGAGCCGCCTTTTCGGCTTTTATGTTTTCCAGGATTGTTTCAGCCACCGGTAATCCGGCTTCCATTTCCTCCTTCGTATTAAAAAAGGAGAAAACAGCCGCCCGCACATCGGCAACCTGCTTAAATGAAGCTTTATATACGGAAGACATTTGCATCAATTCCGCATCGTTCTGAAAAGTCACCGCAGCAACTTCTCCCCGAGGCAAATAAATGATCAGACTTTTATCACGGACTTCCACCGTATCGTCTTCATCCCAAAGTTTCCCCTCGAAAAACCAGTCGATCTTCCGATTGCTTTCACATACGAGCAAGGCATGATTCTTATCTGTAAAAAAGAGCCGCTGAACTATGCGGATATCCGAGAAACTACTCTGCATATACAGTTGTCCCGGGAAATAAGCCATACTGTCAGCCTGAAAAGCTTCCGGTGAAACGACTTTGCCGTTATCAATAAATCCCGGTCTTACCAATGAGCGGCTTAACCAATGACGATTATCCAAATCGAAAGGACCGCAAAATCCATTCGTAAATTTCTCTGCCGTCGGGAGCGTAAACCCCATCCAGGCACCCTGATCGGTAAACCAACCGGCCCCTCCACGAATTGTTTCAGGCGTGTAATTGATGTCCAAAATGTTCGGATACTTCAGGGCCTGTTCTTCTTTACAAGCTTCGTTACGGCAACATCCGAACGCTGCTAAAGCCACAAACCCAATCCACCAGAATTTTTTCATTGCATTTATTTTTTAACCTAACTATTTTATTTCTACTTCCCGTAGCCTTTTTTAGAAAGCTTTAAAGGCTCGTCTCCGGACCGTAAAGGTACGATCGTAAAGGAATAATGCTTATTATCCGGAGTAATCGTATATTCTGGATGCGTTTGCGCTCCCCAGGATGTATCTCCGCCGACCCCCATCTGCTGTAAATCGATATTGAACCATACCATATCCTGTTTCAGGATACTCCCGCCGTGCTTTCTTTCAACATTCGGGCTAACATGCATAATATCCTGCATCGGGAAATTCCAGGCGCTCACATTCAATGGTTGTGCCCCGATAACCAATATCCCATTTCCGTCATTATTCCGTAAAGCACACCAGCGTACATCCGACTTATTGGCCGTTTCCTGCGGGCGCACATAAGGATGAAATTGCTCCCACACCGTAGCTTTATATAAATCGATATCGGCAGAAGACTTCCGGTCGAAATAGTTTTCATGCGGTCCGCGTCCGAACCATGTCATCTGATCGTATTCACTCTGCAATATCATCCGCATCCCGTAACGAGGCATTTCAGGCAAAGCCTTCTGTCCGGCCAGAAATACATTGTCGACATTCACGGCTCCGTCTGCATATACAGTATATACGACCTTATACACAGAAGCCTGTTCCGGCATCCGATAAACAGCGGATACAATCACCCGGTTACCGGAGGAATGAGTTTCCAGTTGCTGCAAAACCATCTCCTTACCTGCATTCAGCCAGGTCCCACACCGTTGCATCATACGATTGGCAACATCATTATCCGTTTGTGCCCGCCAGAAATTAGCGCGCAATCCTTCTTTCAACATTTCTTTCCCGTCATATTTCAATCCGGTAAGGTCTCCGGTTTCTTCCGAAAAACGAACTTCAAAAGTCGCACCGGAAACCCGGATTTGCTTATTCTCCTTCGTCAAAGCCAGAGTGCCTTCAATTGCAGGTGCAACAGGTGCCAATACCTCCACCGGCAATAAGAATTGTTCACTGGCTGCCAGATGACCTTGAGGTACAAGGTCGGTTGCTTGTTTGGTACGGGCCTCAAGATGTAAGAAATATTCCGTACCGGCCAACGGTTGTAAAACGGGTAGCGGCAGTTCCACTATTGCAAACCCGTGAGGTTGCACCTCCGGTACATTTAAAACACCTTGTGCTACCACCTTTCCGTCAGCTTTTATTTTCCAGATAAAATCGTAGACACCGGAAGTCACAAAATCATTCCGGTTGGTTATTTTCAGACGATTGGGCTGGAAAGGCTCACCGGCGAAATGGATGCCCTGATACACCTTTTTCACTTCCCAGATATGGGGATGTAAGAAACGGTTGGCAGCAACCAATCCGTTAGCACAGAAATTAGAATCGTTTTTCACGCCCACATATCCCATATCACCGCCGTATCCCCAGATCGGATTCCCGTTTTTATCTTTTATAGCAAAAGTTTGGTCAACCCAATCCCAGATAAAGCCCCCCTGCAATTGATCGTACTTGTATACAAGGTCCCAATAATCCTGCAGATTTCCGACACTATTTCCCATTGCATGTGCATACTCGCACAAAATCAATGGTTCCAAACGTCTTTGATTGGCATGTTCGCGTAAACGCCATATCCGGGCATACATCGGACAATAAATGTCGGTCGCGCCTTCACGGCCCGAACCTTCATATTGTACCGGACGAGTCGTATCCCGTTGTTTGGTCCAGTGATACGTTGTTTCGAAATGCTCTCCGTAACCGGATTCATTTCCCAAAGACCAGGTAATGACGGATGTATAGTTTTTGTCCCGTTCTACCATGCGGCTCATTCTTTCCATAAATGGAGTTATCCACTCCGGAGTAGTTGCCAATGTGCCGACTTCAGTATCTTCCATACCGTGTGACTCCAGATTGGCTTCATCAACCAGATAAATACCATATTCATCGCACAATTCGTACCACTCTTCTATATTCGGATAATGACTGCAACGTACCGCATTGATATTGAATTGCTTCATCAAAGTGATATCGTGTAGCATACTTTCATAGCTGACACTTCTTCCTTTATACGGATCGTGCTCATGACGATTGACCCCTTTGATAAAAACAGGCACCCCGTTCACCTGCAACATGCCGTTACGGATTTCCACCGTCCGGAAGCCCAAGCGATGAGCCACAGATTCGGTCACTTTACCCGTAGGATTCAACGTATTGATTACCAATGTATACAATTCCGGCGTTTCAGCCGTCCATCTCCGGGCATCCATCACCTTTTTCGAAAATACATGCAAGGTATCCGAAACGGATTTTACTGCCGATTTTTCCGAAAAGATCACCCGGTCCTTGTCCAGCAATTTCACTTCAAAAGCAGTCCCCGGTGTCAGTCCCCGTTTTTCAGCCATTACTTTCACCTGAAAATCCCCGTTCCGGTAATTATCTACCAATTGCTGTGAAATTTCAAAATCACGCATACGCGACAACGGACGGGCGATCAGCCATACGTCACGCTCAATACCGCTATATCTCCAATAATCCTGACATTCAAGGTAGGAACCGTCACTGTAACGATATACCTCTACAGCCAATTTATTTTTTCCCTTTTTCACCAAGCGGGTAATATCAAATTCCGCCGGTAAACGGCTGTCTTCACTATATCCGACAAATTCCCCGTTTAACCAGCAATAAAAAGCCGATTCAACACCGCCGAAATGTAAAATAATATCTTTACCCGTCCAGTTTTCAGGCAATGTAAATTCCCGGATGTAAGATCCGACAGGATTATAATCTGCCGGGATATGAGGCGGATTTGCCGGGAAAGGATATTTTGTATCCGTATATATCGGAGCATCGAATCCTTGTAATTCCCAACTTCCCGGAACCTCTATCTTGTTCCATCCTTTGGTCTTAAACCCTTTTTTATAAAAATCCTGCGGACGGCTGGCCGGATTTACGGAGTATTTAAATTGCCATATACCGTTTAGGGATACCCGCGAAGCAGCCTTCCGTTCCTTAGCAACAGCATCAGCCTCTTTGGTATAGGGAATAAAATGAGCATGCATCCGCTCCCGGTTTATTTGATTAACAGCCGGATTTTCTCTTTCCATTCCTGTGTACTGCGCTTTTCCGACAAAACAAGACAGTAGAACCCATACAATGAAGATATATCTTTTCATCTCAAATCCATTAAAAATTACAACATCTATCCCATTATAGCAACTTTAGGTCGCCATTCTATATATTTTCCCAGTTGATAAAAATCAGATCGTACAAAAAAAAGTAACCAGAAAAGGTACGGTAAAATCTACCGTTATACCGTGAAAAATCGATACAACGACAAATTCCTTACCTGAAGTCTGGGTGATAATCGGTAAAGTCGTATCCATTGTCGTCGCTCCTCCCACAGATATAGGCGCCAGTTTCCCAAAGTAACGCACCAAAAAGGGGGCAGCCAGCAATGTCACCAACTCCCGGATAATATTGGAAGCCAAAGCGATTGTCCCCAGCTCGGCTCCCTTATATTGCGTAATAAAAATAGAAGACAACGAATAGTAACCAAATCCGGAACCTACAGCCAGGCAATCAGTCATGCTTCTGTGCTGCAAGAAAAAGCTAATCAAGGCAGAACCGCCCAATGTTCCCAGGATTGTTCCCAGCGGAACCAATGCAATTCTTATGTTTTGCTGCCGCAATGCCCGCAATGCTTTTTTATCACTTCCAATACTGACACCTACCAAAAACATCAAAACATACAAAGCATACAAAGTCGGATCATTTTCCGTAATAAAACCCGGCATCTCAACAAATCGTCCGAGTACAACTCCCAGTACAAAAAAAGTTACTATAATTAAACTTCCTAACATATATTCCCCACGTTTAAAACAATTCCTCTGATTCAAATGACGAATGAGGATTTCTTTTCTAATTGATGACTTTTGACAATGATTATTTCTTTTATTGCCAATTCGTAATCTTTTTTATTTTGAAAAATAAAATTTATAAATCCCCCAGGCACACAATACACTCCCGACAATAGCTCCGAATGTAATAACCAGAGCATCTAAGCCTATCGTATCCAGATTATCCATAATCTGATCGTTTGTACCTACACTCAATCCTAACAAAAACAATAAGGCGAATATGGCAAGAGTAATCAGTTTCTGAACAAATTTCAGATTTTTCTCCCGGAACAAATATCCCAACAGGATACCACTTACCATTAATCCTATTACTATCAGCATAATTTCAGTATGACGTTATATAAAACGCACGCAATTTACAATTTTTTTTAAAAAGTGGAATGCCCCAAAAGCGGGACATTCCACCCAGCCTAATCTAACTATTTTTTTATCTGTCCATTTGAATCAATCTCACCTTGCGGAGTAAACAGGAAGTTATGGCGCGAGGGATCGAATCCGGTACGACTGACAGCTTCCAGTGCTGACTTCACTTTTCCCCAACGGCGTAAATCATAGAAACGGTAGTTTTCCAGTGCAAATTCTACAATACGTTCGTGTTCGATCTGTGCTCTTACTTCTGCCTGAGAAGAACCTTTCATTCCCGGCATATTGGCACGAGCCCTCAATTCATTAATGATCGGCTTAGCCAATTCCGGATGATTTTGCTCATTCAATACCTCTGCCCGCATCAACATCACATTAGCATAACGCATCAACATGATATTCATTGCCGTTTCGTCAGGCACCATTGCAGATGCATCTATTGGAATAAATTTCCTAAATACCGGCTTATTATAGGCCGTCGTTAAATCAGGATAATATTTACCATCCGTACCCTTTTTCCATTCACAGAACCAGTAATCATAGTTTTCTCCCATGACTTTACCATTATCATCATTGAAATAATCATCCTGAAAAAATAAAGTAGAATACATACGGGAATCATATCCACCCAAGGTCGAAACTTTTCCTTCTTTTTTAAACTCTTTTACCAATCCGTCTGAGGGTAAAATACCTTCCCAACCGCCAAGTTCCTCCGAAGCAACCCAATAGTGCATCTGATGCTTATAATAAGCATTTCCGGAAGTTACCGGTGAAAACTGAATTTCAAAAATAGATTCGCTTGAATTCTCATTCGTTCCGTTAAACATTCCCAACCATTGGTTCATCGGTACCAAGCTATAACCTACAAAATTTTCAGGTTTCAATGCCTCTGCAGCCGCTGTCAGAAATTCGTCTCTCCGAGCCGTTTCTTCATAAGAACGGGTCAAAAGAGCATATCCCAGATAAGCATTTGCAGCAGCAGAAGTTGCCCGTCCTTTATCGGAAGTCCCACGTGTCATCGGTAATTTAGAGGCTGCATATTTGAAATCCTTCACGATAAAATCCCAGGCATAATCCCGAGGAGATAAGGCTTTATCGATATCTGCCTCAGAAGTGATGTATTTTTCCCGTACAACGATCTTTTCCCAATTCAATAACAATTTCATGTGATAATAACCTCTCATAAAGCGGGCTTCGGCAATAATACGCTCCTGCATTCCTTGTTCAAATACGGCAGGGTCCATAGCTCCGACTTTATCTATTACCTGATTGGAATAACTCAATCCCCAATAATTATAATTCCATAAATAAGCAGGAAGGCTGCTACTGGCATTGTAGGTAAAATTAAAAATAGAGGTCATATAACCATAACCGGAAGCTCCGGGGCCCATGGAAATCATATCTTCCCGGAAAGGTTCCAAAGTATAACCGTATTCGTGAAATCGCCATCCGCCTCCATTATATAACTGCGAGTAAGCGGCCGACAAGCCGGATAAAGCTGCCTCCTGAGTTGTCCAATAGTTACCGGAAGTCGATTGATCTGGAGATTCAACTGACAGAAAATCCTCACATCCGGACAACCCTAATACCAGCAAAGGTACATATATCAGATTTAATATTTTTTTCATATCTATCGATTTTATAAGTCCGTTTAATTAAAATGTCACCTGCAATCCGAATACGCACGATTTGGTAAACGGATAAATACTACTGTCGATACCGGTATTCAATACCTCTTCTTGAGCAAATTCTGGATCTACACCACTGTATTTAGTCCAAGTCCATAAATTATCTGCACTTACATATACCCGAATCTTCTCCATATTGATTTTGTTCAACCAGGCTTTCGGCAGAGTATAGCCTAACTGTATCTGACGTAAGCGGATAAAATCTCCGTCTTCCAGAAAACGATCCGACTCGCGCTTATTTTGGTTCGGGTCACCCAATACGGCACGCGGCATATTGGTATTCCGGTTTTCAGGAGTCCAGGCATTTAAGGTCGAAGAGAACATATTATAGATTTCATCCATACTTTCCGATCTTACCCGGTTGTAATTGTATATTTTATGGCCCCAACCGCTACCGAATAAAGCTGAAAAATCAAATCCTTTATATTCAAGGCCTAAGGAAAGGTTAGCTTCTACTTTCGGCGCACCACATCCCATAGCCACTTTATCAGCTGCATCAATCTCTCCGTTTCCATTATTATCTTTAAAACGGATATCTCCCGGTTTGGCATTCGGCTGAATCAGCTTACCGTCTTTACTATGTGCATATACTTCCGCCATGTTCTGGAATATACCGTCCGTTTCATACAGATAAAATGTTGCTATTGCCTTGCCTGATCTGGTTTGTGTTGCACTGTAACTACCGTATAAGATCTGATTTTTATTTGCCATCTCTTTCACTTTATTTTTCATGAAAGCGATATTAAATCCGGCATTCCAGTTTAATTCACCCCGGCTTTCCCGATAATTGATATCCAATTCGATACCGGTATTCTGCATCGTTCCCACATTCAAGGTTGGGTCTCCAATACCGGCAGAAGGAGCCAGCACTTTCGGGATCAACAAATCCCGAGTCTTATTATTGTAATAATTCACATAACCGGATAACTTACCGTCAAACAACGCATAATCTAAACCGATATTCATTGACTCACTGGTTTCCCACTTAACTCCCCGATTCTCCATCATATTGGCTATAGTAGCAACCCAAGGGTTTTTACCGGTTCCTTGTACATATCCCAGACTTCCGCCGTTTCCTTGCGTCATCAACGCCAAATATTCATAAAGTTTCAAGCGTCCTTCATTACCCAATTGTCCCCAGCTTCCTCTTAATTTCAAATTGGAAATAATTGTATTTTTCGGGAAAAATTCTTCTTCACTGATTCTCCAGCCTACAGCCACAGAAGGGAAGGTTGCCCATCTAGACTCAGGTCCGAATTTAGAAGAACCGTCGCGACGTACCGTTACCTGTAACAGATAGCGATCGGCATACGAATAATTGATACGTCCAAAATAAGATAAACGATTATATTCAGTCCGAGTTCCTTCACCCGTATAGGTACCGCCAACTCCTGCATTCGGAGTATTCCAGTTCGGATTCGGGAAACCAGCCGGTTCATCCTTTCCGTCCACTGTCGTTTTTCCTTCTACATTTAATCCATCATAACTGCTCCTATCCATTTGAACAGAAACACCGACCATAGCCGTCACAGCATGCTTTCCAAATTTATCATTAAATGTTATATAGTTATCAATCACTTGGCTTTGCCAATAAGTACGTTTCTCATATACATAGGGATATAGGTCTGGTTGTGTCGGACTGGCAATATAATCCGGTGCATTTTCATAATACTGTGTATTCGTTCCATTATAGTAGTATGATGTCTTAAATTGCAACCATTTTGTAAAATTAGCTGCTACCGCAAAACTAGCTACCACATCCTGTACTTTTGTTTTATTATGTCTGAAATGTGCATCCGCTACAGGATTCCGCGTAGAAGCCAAACCGTCTGTCGTACTGGCTATACCATAACCGTATTTCTGTGTCGGATCCAACACCGGAGTCAAAGGACTGGAACGGTAGACTTCCGATAAAGCAAAATCAGGATTATTGTATTTTTTAGCTGTGTAAGCTAAATTAGCCGAAATATCAAAAATTGATTTTTTCGTATTAATCTTCATACGTCCATTCTGCATCAAGAAGTCATTATCCAAAACAATTCCCTGTTCATCGTAAACATTAGCTGAAATAGAGAATTGAGTTACATCTCCACCTCCTCTGACAGAAACACTATGGCTTTGAGCAAAACCAGTACGGAACACTTCGTCCTGCCAGTCGGTATTGGCTCTGGGATCTTTGGTTACATACCCCGGCATGGGCTTCTGAATCGGAGCATATTTATTGTATTCGTCATGCATCATTTTTCCCAATTTCCGGAAACCTTCAGCATCCAGCATATCGAAAAGATTGGTCACTTTTTTGATGGAAACATACGAATTGATATCGACTTTCACCTCTCCTTTTTTACCACTTTTCGTCGTAATAATCACCACTCCGTTAGCAGCAACCGATCCGTAAATCGCTCCGGCAGCACCGTCCTTCAAAATCTCCATAGATTTGATATCCTGAGGTGCCAAAGTTGAAATATCTCCGGGAAAACCATCAATAATATATAAAGGCTCACTGCTGCCATAAGTACCGACACCCCGAATCTTTACAGAAACACCCTGTCCTGCCAAACCGCCGTAACGGGCCACACTGACACCCGGTACCTGTCCCTGCAAAGCTTCTGCTGGATTAATTGTCGATTTATTAGCCAACGTTTCCCCATCGACGGAAGCAATCGCACCGGTCAAATCACTTTTTTTCAACGTACCGTACCCGATCACCACCACTTCTTCCAACTGCTCTATATCTTCCAATAAAGTGATTTTAAGATTGTTCTGTCCTGTTACCGGAACTTCCTGTGTTTTATAACCGGTAAAAGACACGACCAATACGTTTCCTTTATCCACGATCAATTCAAAATTACCGTCAATATCAGTAGCGACACCGTTAGTCGTCCCTTTGATCAGGATATTTACGCCGGGAATTGTGATTCCCTTATTATCAACCACCGTACCCTTCAACGAATAACTTTGCGCCATTGCCCCGAAAGGTATAAACCAAACGAGCATCATAAGCAGTACTTGTTGCAAGTACTTCATCTTACCTATTGCTTTATTTTTCATGCTATATTATTTAGATTTAATATTTATCACTTTTCCGATACCGTCTGTCCGGCTTTGATATCGTATCCCCACGCATCGTAAGCTATTCCATCCACCTCACATTCACCGCCGGCAGATACTGTAATTTTAATCCAGGCATTGCAAATCTTTCCGGACACTTTACCGGACAGGCTGATTTTCGCACCGATATAAGCTGTTTTTCCTTCCCATTCCGTATAGGCTCCGGAATACAATACCGGCATATATACGTAATTAGCATCATCCGCCCATTCAGGATTAGCAACCCAAGACGCACCTTCTCCAATTACAGCCCCTTCTTCCAGCGGTGTGATATGGATCAAATCGCCTTCTGCCACACCGATAATATCCTGTCCGTAATTGTCAAAATGAATTCTCTTGGCACTGGGAGCTGTTCCAACTGCAACAGAAGTCTGGAAGAAACCGGCAACCTGCACTTCATTGAGCATAACAGCCAACCAATTCTGTTTATCCATATCTACGGTACCTTTAAAATCGGCAATATACACAATCGTATTGTCCGGTTCTGGTTCCGGTTCCGGTTCCGGCTTCGGTTCTTCAACCTTTTCTGCCTCCACAGGAACTTCTAAATTCAAATGAGAAACCTTGGCATTCTGAGACATAAAATCGATCTTTAAAAGTTTTGTCATACCTGCTTCTACTGCATCAGCTTCCACTGTACAACTAAATTCAAAAGAACGCTTTCCTTTTTCTATCGTAAAATGTTCCCGGGAAAAGGTCACTTTATCAGCACTCACCTCACTATTATCAGCAACCTTTACTTCAAACCCGATGGCTTCCGGAGATTTCGCATCGACAGCCACACTCAACTGAACCGTTGCAGCCTCCGTCGCTCCCTGGGCAAAGAAAACTTTGGCAGGCACCGCTGCCGCTGCCGAACTCACTTCCTTCAAATCAATGGCATTATCGTCATCACTACAGCCCTGAATAATCAGAAAACTGCACACAACCAATAACGCTTGTAAAACATACTTTTTCATTTGTTCTGGTGTTTATATTTATTGATAATAAAAAATCGTTACGCAAAAATAGAATGGCAACTACACAATCGTTTTAAATTTTACACATTCCGAGCCTACAAAAAGCTATTTTACAGGTATTTTAAATCTACACGTCACAAACCAATATACTATAAACCAATAAAATAACTTTTTGCAGAAATCTACATTTCAGATATTTTTCAAATACGAAATAAAAATTTACTCGGGATCAGAAATAAACAATGTATAATCTTCAAATTCGCCGGAATCAATATAACCGCATCCCCCATTATCGATATCTGTATCGGGTTTAGCAAAGAAACCGACCCGGATACCGGTCAGACCGACCGACGCATCCGCCGGAATAGTAATCTCACCTGTCAACGGATTAGCAGCAGCAGCTTTATCCATATCCCGACGCAAAATAAGTTCGTCTTTCCCGTCAAAACGCCCGTCCCGGTTCCAGTCGATAAAGAATACAATTTCATAAATATCCCCATCTCCTGTTTTCCACCAATCCGGAGTCAACTTGTAGCTATAGGTTTCCCCTTTTACCGCTTCTCCCCGAATATCAGAATAATTCACAACGGCAGAATTCCCATAATAGTCGGCAGCATCGGCAGTCAAAACCGCATTGTTGATGCCGGCAAATTCAAACCCATTGATTCCGGCATACATACCCCAGTTCGACTCGGGCAAACAATATTCCGGACGCGGAGAACGAATAGCTCCCATCGTAATATTGCATACGATATAAGAGGTATCGGCAAAAACGGCATCAGAACTACTCATATCGATACGGATTTTTTGTGCGTCCCCATCGGCAAAGTTTTCCTGCAAAATAATCAGTTTCCCATATGTTTTGCTATTGCCTTTACCAATCCACAGGGTAGACTTTTCTATCCTAAAATGCTTATTCAGCTTAGCCGTTGTCTCTCCGTTTACCGATAACAAAATATGTGTATCCTCGTTTACCGGACGGTCGGCTATAACATCAAATACGACCGGGATATCCTTATCCTGCAACACAACATCCCGCATATGAAGTCCCCCTACCGTCAATTTCACCGCAGGTGCAGGCGTATCGCTCTCACACGAAAAAAGCAGAGCGGCAAGCGGAATCAATACTAAATATATTCTTTTCATATCTCTAATTCTTAATTGTTAATTTACCTATTTGTCAGCCGTCTGATTGCCCGGGAACACTCCCCATGATACAACCAAACGCTCGACAAATAATCCCTTAATCCCTGTTCATCTTGAAACCCAATGATATTTCAAATGACTTTTTGGACAAATCCGACAATTCCCCGGTATTGATTCCATAACAAGCTCCTACCGTCAACATTTTAATAACCTCTACGTTCGCCATAATATTTATCCCCTGGTTTTCACGGTAAGTTGCACCAACTCCGGCCAGATTCCGGTAACCGAACATCGCCCCGGCTTCGTAAAAATTATCAAATTTATTATTGTAGCAATACATCGCCAGCGGACGGATGTACCAGTTTTTAGAGACGGAAATATCATAGGAGCCGGTGAAATAACAATTGGCCATATTCGTTTCATCCGCATAAAACGAAATATACGAACTGGCGCCAACCACTAATCTTTTCCAACGGTAAGTCAAACCGAATCCTCCGATAAAATTACTTCTATCGTAATTTTCAAGTACCATACCATTATCGCTGTTAACGGCATCTTCTAACGAATAATGCCACATTTCCGCTCCCAGATACAGACCGAATCCCAGATAGGATTGCTCACTTATCCGGATATTTACATCGGCATTCGCTCCGATGATGTTGTTATGCCGGTGTCCTACTTTTTCGAAATCACCTTTAACACCGACTCCGACAAATTTATTGAATCCATAACGGGCATTGAATCCGGTTGTTTTCGGAGCCCCTTTAAAGCCCGACCATTTTTCACCATACAATACCAGTGCACTGATACCTTTCTGACCGCTCTCGTAAGAGGGATTCACCAACTCCGGATGTTTCGCCAATTCCAGGTATTGAGATGCCGTTTGTGCCCAGATAGTTCCTGCCATACAGCAAGCTACTATTACCAATATAATTTTTTTCATTGTTACTTACTTTATCGTTTAAGCAGCAGGGAAGCAGGTTACAGGCAAAAGCCCGTAACCCGCTTTTGCTTTTATTTTCTGATCACTTCCACGAAGCTCTTAACAGCCTGAGGTTTACCATTCTCTACATACTTCAAGATATAGTAATAAGTACCGGCAGGCAGGTCTCTCATATCGAAATCATCGTAATAATCTTTGGTTTCATAGATAACGACTCCCTGCTGATTGTACATCACCAGACTCTTCTTGATCCCGGCCAATTCCGGAATACGGAAAATACAATCATGTGTACCGTCGGATACGACCAAGTCCATGATCTTCATATCGGCCCCCTTACGAACAATCTGCATTGTTGCCGTTTTGTATCCGCGATAATTCTGATCCTGGATTTCAGCAAACACCGTATATTCGCCCGGAGCATAGGGTAACTGTGCGAAACCGTTGTAAGTCACATCCACAGCCAATCCGGCAGGATTCGTTTCAACAGCAGCCGTTTTCGTATTCCCGTCATAGGTAAAACGCAAATCGGAAATGCGAACGACAGCCAACGCTTTGGTAATCTCCATTTCACCGGTCGTAACAATGTCGTAATTTTCATCGATAATCTGAATAGCATATTCGTAAATACCGCCGTCGACAACCGTATTCGTCACTTCTCCGTCTTTCCGGTAAATAATCTCATAATCCAGATTTTCCGGAACAGTCGTAAATTCCAGATCGTGATGATTACCGTCATAAACAAATCTGTCTTTTTGAATCTTCACTTCCGGTGCAGCCGGTTTAATAACCATAGTTTCCCAAACAACACCTTCGTAATTTACATCCGTAATCGTAGCGATGACAGTATGTTCTCCGACTTCTACCGCACCTTCCTCACTTCCGTTATAAGTAACTCTCGTTTCAAGGTCTGCCGGTATAGTCTTCACCTTAGCAACATATTTCGGAGTACCGTCAAAGATGTATTCCCGTTCCAGTATAATGCTTACAGTTCCGTCTATTTTCCGGATAGCAAATTCGGTTTCCAAAGGTTCTGCCATATAATTATCGGCTTCCAACTCGGCAATCAACACATAATTACCGCTATTCTTCGGCTCAGCCACCTCTACACCGTTCTGCATATATTTCACCGTTACCATATCTTCATATCCGGCAGGAACAGTAGTAACCTCTGCCTTCAATGTCTCACCGGTATAATTCTGACGTAAATTGGAAGCAACGATCTGAATCGGCATTTTACGTATTTCCAACTGAGCATGAACATCCTCCACGCTATACGGAATCGTTCCGGCATAAGACGCAGTTACATCGTAGATACCGGCATCTTTCGGAGTTACTTCCACACCGTTCTGCTTGTATTCGACACGGATATCATTTTTCAATTCAGACGGAGTAGCTGTAAAATCAATCGATTTTACCTGACCGTCATACTCCTGCACCAGATTATCCAATTGAATAGCGCCGAATGCCTTGGAAGTAATAGTCAGTACTTCACTCTTGACACTTCTGTTTCCATCGGCATCTTCTGCAACCAACGTTACCATGGCAGCTCCTTTCACCTTGAAACTTACAGTCGGATTCGTCTCAGTCGAAACAGCAGGCTCTCCGTTGTCAAAAGTCCATGTATAGTTTACAGCAGCAACCGAACGGTTGGTAAAACTTACCGGTTCACCGACAGCAGCGGCTTTGGCACTGGCCATAAAATCAGCCTTGATAAATTCTCTGGCTTCGATAAAAGCCGGCATTACTTTCGTATCGGTCTTTCCGAATTCATCCGTTACTTTCAGGGTTACATCGTATTTTCCAGGCGTTGCATAAGTTACAACCGGATTTTCCATTGTACTGGTAGCCGGAACACCACCTTCAAATGTCCATTCCAAAGATTGAATAGTAGCAGTTGCCGTAGAAGTCGAAGCAAAGTTTACTTCTTCACTTACTGCACATAACGTTTTATCCGTTGTAAAATCAGCCGATACTTTGGCCAAGTTGACTACGATAAAGCGATTTTCCTGCAACGTCTTTGCCGTTCCCCCCTGAGGCGTTACAACAACCTGTACATCATAAGCGCCTGCAGCTGCATAGCTGACAACCGGTTGTGCTTCAGTACTGGTAGTGGTCTTAGCTCCTGCAAATGTCCAGGCGTATGCAGCACCTTCCGGAGCCCCTTCTACACTCAGGATTACCGTTTCGTTTTCACGTACTGCCGGTTTATCGGCAACGATATTCATCACCAATTCGTCATCCCCTCCTGCAGCTCCGATACGTACGGCATATTCTTCAATTGCATACGGACTACCGCAGGCTAATAATGGATTATTTGCAATGTCCTCATTAAAATAATCAGTAGCAAGCCGCATTCTCAATACTCCTTCTGCAGCACCGGCAGGTACTGTAATCGTTCCGGTTGCCGGGTCCGACTCTTGATCTGCTCTGAAAGCTAACACACGCTCAGTTGCATCGTCAAAATGTCCATCGTTATTCCAGTCAACCCACACATAGATACCAACAGGCCAATTTGAATTCTTAGCTTGCAAAGTATATGAAACATTTTGTCCTTTTTCCATAACAAAAGGAGCATTTCCGGTAAAATCATGATAAAATTGTGTTCTGTCCACATCATTACTGATATCCCCGAACTGCACCTTCTTTATTGTAGCCCATTCGGTATACGACCCTGTCGGCATACAATCAGCAGGTTTCATTGCAGAAACAACAATCACAACGCTTTTCGTCTGCGTTTCTCCGTTACCGGTCACAGTCAATGTAACCGTATACGTACCGGCAGCCGCAAAAGCATGTGTTGCATTTTCAGTCGTAACAGTTCCCGAACCGTCACCGAAATCCCAACTATAAGTTTCAGCCCCGATCGAGGTATTTGTAAATACAACATCCGTACCGCTGTTCACCTTTGTCGACGAAGCGGTAAAAGCAGCTCTCAGCAAGAAAGGGTTCACTGTAATGTAATTGCTCTTCTTCACTGTACGCTGTGATCCGTCGTTTAACGTAGCAACCAAGGTCACGTCGTAACTGCCGGAAGTTGCATAACTGACAGCCGGCGTTGCCACAGTAGAGGTTGCAGGCGTGCCGCCCTCGAAAGTCCATGAGTACCCTGTCACCGAGCCGGTTCCTGTTGCAGATGCACTGAAATCGACAGCCGATCCTGCGAAGACTTCCATTGGAGTAGCCGTAAAATCAACATTTACCTCAGGAGCTTTCTCTCCGACCGTGATAAAATCATACATCGTAATATTCTTCTTCACTCCACCTTCCAAGGTCAATTCCAAAGTAACATCGTATACACCTTCTGCTGCATAAGTCACTTCAGCCGGTTTCCGGTCCGTACTTTGAGCCGGCGTTCCGCCATTAAATGTCCATTTATAACCGGTCACATTCTCATCGGTAATCTGATTGACAAAAGCGGTAAACTGTACGGGTTCGGCAATTGCCGGATTGGTATTGTCCGCCACGATATAGCCGGTCGGACGTTCCTTCTTTACGATAACCGTATAATCTTCCAGTTCTCCCATACTTTCCATTTGATCACACGGAGTACGGTAGTTGTAATAAGAGGTACGCACCCGCATACGGGTTGCTCCTTCTTTGGCATCTGCCGGTACGGTTATCATGATTTCGGCAGGTTTTGCATCATCCTGATAACGGGCAATCGTTTCGGTTGCTTCGTCGAATGTACCGTCCTGATTCCAATCCACCCAAGCCATTACTTTGGCAGGGGTTCCATCCATACTTAAATCCACCACAAACGGCAGGGCACTGTCTTTGGACAATACAAAAGCAAAATCCGTATAGTCATTCACCCATTTTTCAGGCGCATGAGTCGTCTCATGTTTTTGATCTCCGACAGCTACATTGATAATGGAATAATAACTTCCTTTATCGGCGATCTGACAATAAGTATTTGTATTTTCATACACATTGATCAGCATCGGCTGAATAAGTGTATGGGTTGCACCGTTGACATCGGTAATCTTTAACACGACTTCGTAAAGTCCGGCCTGATTATAAAATACATCGGGCGGAGTCTGTCCGCTGAATGTGGCAGGCATACCGCCTTCAAACGACCATTCCCAGGCAGCGATTCCGGCAGAACTTTCCGAACGGTCGATAAAGTTCACACTACCGCCTTTCACAATATCGGTAGACGAAGCCTCGAATCTTGCCAGAGTAGTAGCCGGATTGACTACAATAAAGTTTTTCTTCTCGACAATCTTCTTCTCTCCTCCCTGTAAGGTCAATTCCAAAACCACCGGATGTACACCGACCTCCGTATATTGTACCGGAGCAGGAACACGTTCACCGGAAGTTGCAGGTGTTGCTCCCTCGAAAATCCATTTATAAGATTCAACACCGGCTTCGGTGATTTCATTGATATTAGCCCGGAAAGTCACATATTCCCCGTTCTTGATATTCTGTTTATCGGCCAAAATATCTCCTGATTTTGCAGGCTGACTGATGACCAATGAATAATCTTCTACTTCTCCGTAATATCCTTCATCCTCACAAGGTTTAAGTACCTTATCTCCGATTTTTACCCTTACACGCATACCGACAATACCTTCTGCTGCATCTTCCGGCACGGTAACCGTCAAATGTTCCGGTTTGTCGTAATTGGAAATATAGCTGGCTACAACTTCAGCATCTTCAAAGGTACCGTTACCGTTCCAATCGATCCAAGCCATTACGCGGGCTTCCTGATTATTGGTGTTCAGATCCACATCGAAAGGTAAAACCTCACCTTTTTGGGCAGCAAACTGTACTGTACGGCTATAATCCGTGTAATTACCGGATTCGGATGCATTATTCTGTTCTCCGAAAATCACATTCTTGATATAGCAATAAGTATTTTCTGTCGGAGGTGTTACGCTTACCTGACAATAATCTCTATAATCGGCCGGGAACACGGTCACGCCCGGTGTCGCAAAACGGGTATGTACACGTCCTTTTTCATCCGTTACTTTTAATATCACCTCATAATCTCCGGCTGTTGCATAAGTCACCTCTCCCGGATGCTGACCTTCGAATGAAGCAGGCTGACCTCCCTCGAAAGTCCATTCCCATTTTGCAACATCGAACGAACCGGTAGACGCATCCGTAAACATTACTTTTCCACCTTCTACCAAACTGGATGCAGAAACCGTATAATCGGCTTTCAACATAACAGGCTCAATCGTAATGTAATCTTTACGAGTCAAAGTAATAGTCGTATCGGCTGTTTTTACTTCCAATCCGACAGCATAAGAACCGGCCGTATGATACGTAATTTTACCGGGCTTCTCTCCCTCGAATACAGCAGGCGTTCCACCCTCAAAAGTCCATTTATAGCTTTCTACCGGCAAAGCCGAATAGCTATAGTTTGTAAAATCAATATCAAAACCTTCGTATGTCAGGGTTTTGTCGGCAGCAAACGAAACCATAAGGTTTTGCTGTGTCTGTGCCCCTGCCATGATCGGTTCATCAAACATTTCATTGTAAGCATAGTCCTTAACAATATAGGATTGACCGTCAGCGGCAACCTCAATCCGGATCCATCCGTAACGGGTATGTCCCTGAAAATCGTACTTAATACCGATATAGGCTTCCTTATCGCGCCAAACGGTATAATCCGGATGATGAATAAAATGCTCGTCCGGCCAATCACCGCCGTCCACCCAATTAGAAGCACCTCCGATAATCTCTCCCGCTTTCACCGGTGCAATATTCCGGCTGGTACCCTCGCAAATCAACGGAGCACCGTAAGTCTCCAAACGCAAAGACAATCTGTCATTAATATCATACCATACTCCGTAAGCGTTACCGTCAATATCCAAAATTGTCCAGGTATTGTAGCGGGAACATTCGAAATTAGGTATATCCACATACACAACTTTATAAGGATCCAAAAACTCGAATGCCAGACGCACATCTTTTTTCGCCAAATTCGTACCGGCTACAAATGCAGCATCTTTAAACGAAAACTTCAGATTCTTCACAGAAGCTGCTTTATCATGGGCTGCTGCTTTACCGTTTACTTTCAGCACAACTTTTTCATCCCCTCTCAATTCGGCAACCAGGGTCAGTCCTTCTCCCAATCCATCAAACGTATAATCGGTCCCGGCCTGTAATACACCGGAAGTCTTGGCAAATTTTCCAAAAACCAGATCGATCACGACAGAATCCGTTACTGCACCGTCATTATTTATTCCCTCATGGAAAGTCGTATTTTTAGCCACTAAAAACGGCGGCTCTAAAGTTCCGTTATCGCCTGCACGCACCGGAGTCATCGGTCCGGAATGATAAGCCAGATCTTTTACAGTATAGGAAGAACCGTCGGCTGTAACCTCCAAGCGCATCCAACCGAAATGGAAATTACCCTCCAATTGGAATGCAAAACCGAGATAAGCTTCTTTTCCGGCCCAATCCGTATAATTAGGTCCAAAAATCCAGTGCTCGTTCGGCCAATCACCACCGATGTTCCATAAATCTTCATTCGCAATCAGGTAACCTTTATCCAAAGGTTTCACAAATGCAGTGCTTTCCCCCGCATTGGTACAAATTATATTTTGCTTATAAGCTTCCAAACGCAATGCCCCTTCGTCATCAAACCACACTGCAAAGTCGATCTCTTTATGTCCGGCTACCGGGAAAATATGAGTAAATGTATTGCTTGCATTACAAATAACGTCCTCAATATCCACATATACGATACCGAAAGGATCCCGGAAATAAATATTGAACTTATGTTCCTTTTCCTCTACGGGTTTTGTAAAAGCAGCATCTTTAAATGCAATGTTCCAATCTTTTATGCTATCGGCAGCCGCATGATTCTGAGCTTTACCGATCAATTGTATCTGCGCCGTTACTTTATCGATCACCTGCACGGCAACACTCAATCCGGCCGGTAAACCATCAGCCGTATAATGAGTACCTGCCGTCAATTTCTCTCCGGCTGCCACAGCAAACTCCGCTCCTTTTACCGATACAGATACAGAATCCAGACTACCGTCGTTAATAACAGGTTCGTATAACTCTGTTGTCGTCCAAGCCAGATAAGGTTTCTGATCTTTTTTCTTATAACCGGCCTGAATAGGTTCACCCGGAGCTTCATTATAAGCCCAATCTTCCACCGTCATCATATTGCCGTCGGCCTCGAAACGGATACCGATCCAACCGTAATGCAACAATCCGTCATTCACAAACTGAATACCGACATAAGCGGTTTTTCCAACCCAATCCAAATAAGTATCAGATTTTACATCCAGCATACTTTCGTCGATTTCCGGCTGTGGAACACCTGTTTTCTGTTGTTTCCATTCCATACCTTCCATCAATGTCTCCCCTATCGTCTGCCCGAACTCCAAAGCTACGATATTTGAAGTTCCTTTATGAACAATCAACGGATTGTTCGCACTTACCAATTTGTATTTTCCGCCCAATTTTTCAGCATACCACACTTCATAATCGGCATTACCGATACCGAAACTGAATTCTCCCCAACTTCCGCTCGGTGCACACCACAAATCATCCATATCATTATAGAAAATATCATACGGATTTTTAAACACAATCTTTATCTTCTGTGAAAGACCTCCGATCTTAGCATTGCTTACCAACGCTTTATTCAAGTCGATCTTTATCGTTTTTCCATCCGCCTCACTGTGCTGTACAGCTTTACCGCTGATATCGATCACTCCATTCGTTTTATCTGTCAAAGAAATTTTAACAGCCAAACCTTCAGGTATGCCGGTAATTGTATAATCGGTACCAGCCACCAAAAGACCGGATTTTGTAAACTCCGAAGTTACCCCGGATATTTTCAGGGATACTTTTTCATTTACAGTTCCGTCATTTACCACATCCTCAACGACTTCCGACGGAGATACCTGTACCTTTTCCTGAATACCGTCAGCCGTTTCCCCGGCTTTGATCGCTCCTCCCGGTTCCGTATTATAAGCCCAGTCATGAATCGTATATCCTTTACCGTCCGCATTGAAACTGATATTCATCCAGCCGTAAAGCGTTTCGCCGTTTGCAACGAATTGTATGCCGACATAAGCATTCTGCCCCACCCATTCGTTATAATCCGGCGATTTCAAATCAAAAACACCTGCATATTCATCCGCCGGCGTTCCCCAGCTTGCATTCTCATCAATAACCTCACCCAAGATCAACGGCTTGATATTCAATGTTCCCGGATAAATAACAAGCGGTTTTTTATAACTCTGCAATTTATAAGCATCTACAATATCGCTGTTATTGGAATACCAGGCTCCGTATTCTGCATTGCCTGCCCCTAAAGAAAAGAATTTCCAGGTATTCGCAGGAGAAATGGAAATATTTCCGGCATCACCATATATAATAGTATAAGTATCCCGGAAAGTATAGTTCAAAGTAAAGGTCGGATTCAGGATCGTCCCCTCCGTTAACATCGAGTTTTTCAGGGTTACGGAAAAAGAACCGTTATTAGCTGCTGCATGAGCTGCAAATTTTCCGGTAAGTTCACCTTCCAGATAATTTTCAGGAGCCGCTTTTAATTTCAGGGTCACACCTTCCGGCAAATCTTTTACCGTATAATCCGTTGCTGCCAGATATTCACCTTCCACTACTTTTAAATTACAATCGCGCAATAAAATTTTATATACAGCCGTAAACGAACCGTCGTTCGCAGCAGCTTCACGTATTGTATTTTCTGCAACTTCAATCCGCGGCGTCGGTTCTGTATAGAACACCTTTTTGTGGTTTTCCTCCTGCCATAAGGTAACGCGTGCCTCATGCATCAAAGCCTCTTTCATACGAGCTACCTGTCCTTTGGTGAAATTCTTGTATTCACGAGGGTAGTTCATAAAATTACACACGTCTATCACTTCACCGAAAGGGTTCTTATCGCCTTCCCGAAGATTCGAGTTCTTAAGATGAACCGGCGTGTCGTCTATCTCATCATTCGGATAAGTATACTCACCGTTCTCACATCCTTCAAACGTATGCATCAAATTAAAAAAGTGCCCGAACTCATGGGTCAATACGGAACGGAACTCCGAGTCGGTATTCGTTCCGATATAACTTCCGTTGTATACGACACGGGCCAGGTTCGCATCACTCATCCTGACAGAAGGATACCAGGCCACACCCGAGTTATTGGTAGCTCCATCATTGTACAAATCCTGCATGATGTATACATTCATATACCGGTAGTTATCCCAGGCATATTTTTGTATCTCGGCATCGTATCCGCCACCGTTACCGAAACCCGAGTTCCAATCATGAAAGGTAACACCGGTCGTCGGATTTCCGTCCGGATCTTTTTCTGCCAGACGAAATGTTATTTTCAGGGGACATTTAAAAGGATCCCGCTCCGGATGCAACTGTTGCCAGTCAGCCTGCAATCCCCAATAATCCTTATTGGTTTCCACCAAAGCATTCCGGATAAGATCGACAGTTATTTTTGCCCCGTTGTCATACTCTGCACCAAAAACATGGAATACGACCGGTATTACATATTCAAAATCGTCCGGCGGGGTTGTCACCCGAACCGATTTTGCACGCGATTTCAAAGGACGGGTCTTCAAATACTCCGCTTCTTCTCTTGCAGCGACCTCATTTACTTCCGAGGCTCTACAATCTAAACATTTTTCTCCCGGTCGATGATTATGTTTTGGCGAGGATTGCCCCATCGCAATACAAATCATACAAAACCACAGGAAAAAAGTCAAAAAAATTTTAGCTTTGTTCATACTCAATTATGGTTTGATTGTTAATTTCAGTCAATTTTCCGAATACAATATTAATTAAACCACCTCCAACGAAATCGTTTTCGTTTTTATATGAGTACTACAAAACGGGATTTTAAAGACGTTTTATACCTACATTACAAAAATTAAACATCTTATTTACAACCAGATGATAACAAAATTTAACCTACATTCAGGCCAATTTATATAAATAATGATAAAAAATTTAGAAAGTTCAGCAAAACCCTTCCAATATTACATCTTTTTCATGTATTCATTCAATCCCTCGTCCGTTTCCAAACCCAACTTTTTACGCAACCGGTAACGGGCCATATTGACGGTTTTGGGAGTCGAACCGACCAAAAGTGCAATTTCCTTGGTCGTAAAATCGATTCGCAATAGAGAGGCAAGTTGTTTCTCGTTTTTGGATAAATCCGGATGGGCTTCTGTCAGACGCACGACAAATTCAGCATTAATACGATCGATTTCCGTAATCAAAGAACCGAGATTATCTTCTTTATTCTGGTATTGGGTAATAAAAGCATTTATTGTTTTCAATTGCGCCTTTACATCAGGTTTGGCTTCCTTATAAGACTCTTTGATCATCGATTTGATTTTTTCGATCAATTCGTTCTTACTACGCACATAACAGGCAAAGTTCGTCAATTCTTTTTTACTATGTTCCAACTCGATCTGGACATTCTCACGTTCCTTCTCTGTTTTTTCGAGTTGAAGCTGCATCATTTCTTTCTGTTGCGCTTCGATTTTTTGAGTAGCTTCCAATAAGATCAATTTGCGACGCTGCCGCACCCTCCATACAACGAAAGAAAGACACAATAAAATCCCCAAGCCGATAGCCAGCATTACCGACATATCCCGCTGAAGTCCTTTAATCTTCAATTCCTTTTGCTTCAGATTCAATTCCTGCTGCTGCGATTTAAAACGCCGGTCCGCGACATTCAGTTCGATTTCCCGGATTTTCCGCTCCGACAGCATAACCTTTTCTATTTCATAAAGGCTCTGCATGCATTCGTAGGCTTTCTTATAATTGCCGAGTGCATTATAAACCCAGGTCTGATAGCGGTAATTATCACAAATCAACTCTTTTGCACTTAAATTATTGGCCAGAATAAAAGCATTCTGCAACCATTCCAAGGCTTTGTTGTAATCCCGCTTGTTGAAATACTGCGTGGCCAGATTATTGTAATTTTCCGCCAACGACCAATTTGCTCCCAAGGACCTGTTGATTTGAACGGCTTCTTCCAGCCATTTGATTTTTTCATCCGGATTTTCTTCCAGCAATCCCAGGTTATTCAGATTCGCCGCCACATTTTTGGAATCGTTCAGTTCACGATTAATCTTGAGCGCGTATTTAAAACACTCTTCTGCCTTCGGATTATTTTCCGAGCGTTCATAAGCCAATCCTTTGGCATTATAACACCTGGCTATTCCTGAAGAATCCTGCAATTCCCAAAAATATTCCAGCCCTTTATCTACAAATTGAAAAGCTTTCTTAACATCCCCGAGACTGATATACAAATAACTGATATTTACATGAATCTCTGCTAACAATCCTTTATTATCGGACGGACATTTATCCAATGCATTATAAAACGCTTCAAAGCCCATATCGAACGATCCCAGATTGATGTAAGAACGTCCCAGTGCCAGCAGCGACAAACAAATAAGATTTGCATCCCCCGACAATTCGGCTTTCAATATTGCCGTATTGGAATACGAAACAGCCTTTACCGGATCTGCATAAGTACTTTGATGCGCCCTACGAATATATTCGTCCACCTCTTTCTTTAACAGTTCTTTCTGCCCCGGCTCCTCCCCCCGAGCCGAAAACAATAATAAAAAAGTAAAAACAAATAATATATACCCTTTCATCGCACCGTAATATTCTATAAAGTGATACCTGCTTAGCAAGCATGTAT